>NZ_SSOK01000051.1:0-135528 GCF_029871195.1 Pseudomonas sp. BN415 | reverse complement strand
GGCGGCAAGGGCACCCGCGGTACCCAACTGCTGCCGGTGCATGACGACGGCCGCCCCGCCGACGACTTCGGTCGCCTGGCCATGGCCGGCAAGATGCGCGTCTCCAAGACCGAGTTGAAGGTCGGCGAGTGGATGCCGGTGCTGCCGATCCTGCGTTCCGACGACGGTCGCTCGCTGCCGCAGACCTTCCAGGGCGGTCAGGTCACTTCCCAGGAAATCGACGGCCTGACGCTGTATGGCGGCCAGTTCCGCCAGAACAGCCCGCGCAACGACGCGAGCCTGGACGACATGTCCATGAACGGCCGCGCCGCCTTCACTTCCGATCGCTTCAACTTCGCTGGCGGCGAATACGCCTTCAACGAGAAGCGCACCCTGGTTGGCCTGTGGTACGCCGAACTGGAAGACATCTACCAGCAGCAGTACCTGCAAGTGATACACAGCCAGCCTGTCGGTGACTGGACCCTGGGCGCCAACCTTGGCTACTTCAACGGCAAGGAGAACGGCAGCGCCCTGGCCGGTGACCTCGACAACCGCACCTGGTCGGCCCTGCTGTCGGCCAAGTACGGCGGCAGCACCTTCTATGTCGGCCTGCAGAAAGTCAGTGGCGACGATGCCTGGATGCGCGTCAACGGCACCAGCGGCGGCACCCTGGCCAACGACAGCTACAACTCCAGCTACGACAACGCCAAGGAAGAATCCTGGCAGGTGCGCCACGACTACAACTTCGCCGCCCTCGGCGTTCCCGGCCTGACCCTGATGAACCGCTACATCAGCGGCGACAACGTGCATGTCGGCGCAGTCACCGACGGCAAGGAATGGGGCCGCGAGTCCGAACTGGCCTACGTGGTGCAGTCCGGTGCGTTCAAGGCCCTGAGCGTCAAGTGGCGCAACTCCACCATGCGCCGTGACTGGGGCAGCAACACCAGCTTCGACGAGAACCGGCTGATCATCAGCTACCCGCTCTCGCTTCTCTGATCCTTTGGTCAGCGTGCTTTGACTACCTCGGCCCGCCATCTGGCGGGCTTTTTTATAGGCTGCCATTCCATCCCTCGTGAGGCGATCGATTTCCGTTCGCTGACCGGCCACTCGCGTCGCCCCCGGTCTTGGTCGTGAAATGTAGCGGCCATAGAATACGGAACACCGTTCCAGTATTTAAGGATCACATGAAATGCCTGCCGCATGCCCCGCTCAAAACCGCCTCGATTGCGATCTACTGGTCATTGGCTCAGGCGCTGCGGGCCTCGCCGCCGCCGTCACCGCCGCCCATCACGGCCAGAAAGTGATCCTGGTGGAGAAGGAGGCGGTATTCGGTGGCGCCACGGCCTGGTCCGGTGGCTGGATGTGGGTACCGCGCAACCCGCTGGCACGCCGCGCCGGCATCGAGGAAGACATCGAACAGCCGCGCACCTATCTGCGCAATGAGCTGGGCGAGCACTACCGCCCGGAACTGGTGGACGCCTTTCTCCAGAACTGCCCTGACATGGTGGGCTTCTTCGAGCAGCACACCGCACTGCAGTTCGTCGATGGCAACGGCATACCCGACATGCATGGCGACACCCCCGGCGCCGCCAACGGCGGTCATCAGGTCATTGCCGCGCCCTATGACGCACGCGAGGTCGGCGACCTGCTGCCACGCCTGCGCATGACCATGCGCGAAACCTCCTTCATGGGCATGCCCATCATGGCCGGTGCCGATCTGGCCGCGTTCCTCGGCATGACGCGCTCACTGCGCGCCTTCGCCCATGTCACCCGACGTTTCACCACTCACCTCTACCACCTGGCCCGCTACGGCCGTGCCATGCACCTGGTCAATGGCGTCGCGCTGGTGGCCCGTCTGGCCAAGTCGGCCAACGACCTGGGCGTGCAGCTGATGGAATCGGCACCAGCACGCCGGCTGATCATTGAAGAGGGCAAGGTCCAGGGTGCGGTGGTGCAGTACAACGGCGGGGAGCTTTCCATACGCGCCAGGTCGGTGGTGCTGGCCGCCGGGGGCTTCCCCAACGACCCCGCCCGGCGCAAGGCGATGTTCCCTCGCGACAGCAGCGGCCACGACAACCTCGCCCTGCCCCCGCTCTCCTGCTCCGGTGACGGCTTGCGCCTGGGCGAGTCCGCCGGCGGCGTGGTCGCCGATGACCTGCGCTCCCCCGTGGCCTGGGCGCCCGTGTCGAAGGTGCCCTACCCCGACGGCACCTTCGGCCACTTCCCGCATATCATCGATCGCGGCAAGCCCGGCATCATCGGCGTCCTGAAGAATGGCAAGCGCTTCGTCAATGAAGCCGACGGCTACTACGACTATGTCGACGCCATGATCAAGGCGGTGCCGGAGGACGAGGAAAGCTGCTCCTGGCTGGTCTGCGACCACCGCTTCCAGCGCCGCTATGGCCTGGGCTTCGCCCGCCCGGCCCCGGTGCCGCTATGGCCGCACCTGCGCAATGGTTACCTCAAGCGCGGCAAGACCCTGGTCGAACTGGCCCAAGCCTGCGGCATCGACCCGGCTGGCCTTGCCACCACGGTCGAAGCGTTCAACCACCATGCCCGACGTGGCGAAGACCCGGAGTTCGGCCGCGGCAGCACGGCTTTCAACCGCCGCAGCGGCGACGCCTCTCACCAAGGCCGCAATCCCTGCGTGGCGCCCCTCGAACACGGCCCTTTCTATGCAGTGAAGGTCCAGCCCGGCTGCTTTGGCACCTTCGCCGGCCTGCGCACCGATGGGCAGGCGCGAGTGCTCGATGAAAACGGCCAGCCGATTCCGGGGCTCTATGCAGCCGGCACCGATATGGCCAGCGCACTGGGCGGTCACTACCCGTCCGGCGGCATCAACCTGGGGCCGGCCATGACCTTCGGCTACATCGCTGGCCGCCACGCGGCAGGCGCAACCTCGCAATGAATGGCAAGGAGTACTCCATGCGGAAACTTTCCTCCGCCCAAGGATTGAACATGCCTCAGCTCGGTCTTGGCACCTGGCCGATGAAGGGCGATGAATGCACCTATGCCGTGCGCCAGGCCCTGGAACTGGGCTACCGGCATATCGACACCGCGCCCGCCTACGAGAATGAAGCATCGGTCGGCGCGGCCCTGCGCCAGAGCGACGTGCCTCGCGATGCCATTCACCTGACCACCAAGGTCTGGTGGGACCAGCTGCAACCGGCCGCCATGCGGCTGTCTCTGGAGAACAGCTTGCGTGCCCTGGGCATCGAGCAGGTGGACCTGTTCATGATTCACTGGCCGGCGAAGGACTGGGACCTGGCACGCAGCATCGACACCCTGGTGGCCCTGCGCGACGAAGGCAAGGCGCGCTGCATTGGCGTGGCCAACTTTCCGCTCGGCCTGTTGCGCCAGGTGGTGGAAGACCTGGGGGCGCCGCTGTCCGCTATCCAGGTGGAGTACCACGTGCTGCTCGACCAGCTTCGCCTGCTGGACTACGCCCGCAGCAAGGGCCTGGTGCTGACCGCCTATACCCCGCTTGCGCGCGGCCTGGCGGCGGAACAGCAGGCAATCCGGCAGATCGCCGAGAAGCACGGCGTCTTGCCGAGCCAGGTGGCCTTGAAATGGTTGCTGGAACAGGACGGTGTCGGCGCCATTCCGAAGGCGTCCAGCATGGCGAACCAGCAAGCGAACCTGGATGCGCTGAAGGTGCAGCTAGATGAAGAGGACCGCGCCCTGATCGCCACCCTGCCGAAGGACAAGCGCGTGGTGAACCCGGACTTCGCGCCGGAGTGGGATGCCTGATGGGGACGCTGCGCGCCCCTTAGCGAATGAATTCGCCCCCACAAGGTGGATGCCGGCTTCGATGCACGGTACGGCACCTAACTTGTGGGGGCGATTTCAATCGCGATGCAGGCCGAAGGTCTGCCAAATTGGGGCAACTGCGTCGCCCTTGGCGAATGAATTCGCCCCTTCACGAGCATCGATGCCGCAATAAAAAACGCCGCCCGGATGCGTGGTCCGGGCGGCGTTTCTGTGTTGCGGTGGATCAGCCTTGCAGCGATTCCACCCCTAGCTCATCCCACACGGCTTCGGCCAGGTGGAACGTAGCGTTGGCCGCCGGGATGCCACAGTAGATGGCGCTCTGCATGATCACTTCCTTGATCTCGTCGCGCGTCACGCCGTTGTTCTTCGCGGCGCGCAGGTGCAGCTTCAGCTCGCCCTCGCGGTTCATGCCGATCAGCATGGCGATGGTGACCAGGCTGCGGGTATGGCGCGGCAAGCCCGGGCGGGTCCAGATGTCACCCCAGGCGTGACGGGTGATCATTTCCTGGAACTCTTCATTGAACGGCGTCAGGTTCTGCAGGCTGCGATCCACATGGGCATCACCCAGCACTGCACGGCGAACCTTCATGCCGGCGTCGTAGCGTTCTTTCTCGTCCATCTTTACGTCCTCGAATGTGGACCGTAGGAGCGAGCTCCTACATCAACTAGTCAGGCAGTGAGGAAAGCCAGTACACGCTGGCTGAAGGCATCGCCCGCCTGCACGTTCGACAGGTGCGCCGCGTGGAACTCCACCTGTTCGGCACCGGTGATGCGCTCCTGCATGAAACGGCCGTGCGAGGGGGTGGTGACCGGGTCATCGCTGCCGCAAACGATCAGGGTCGGCGCGCTGATGCTGCCCAGCTGCTCGCGGTAATCGGCATCACGTACGGCGGCGCAGTTGGCGGCGTAACCCTCGGGCGAGGTCTCGGCCAGCATGCCGACGATGGGCTCGACCTTGGCCGGCTCGGCCTCGGCAAAGTCCGGGGTGAACCAGCGGGAGATGGAGGCGTCGCGCAGGTCTCGCATAGCCTGGGCGCCACCGGCGAGCACCGTGTCGATGCGTGGGTTCCAGACTTCCGGGGTGCCGATCTTGGCGGCGGTGTTGCACAGCACTAGACGCTCGATGCGCTCCGGGGCGTTGATTGCAAGCCACTGGCCGATCAGGCCGCCCATGGACAGGCCGCAGAAGGACGCCTTCGGGATATCCAGGGCGTCCAGCAGGTCCAGCACATCGCCGCCCAGTTGATCGATGCTGTAGGGGCCTTCGCTGACCAGGGACTGGCCGTGGCCGCGGGTGTCATAGCGCAGTACCTGGAAGTGCTGGGTGAAGGTCGGGATCTGCGCGTCCCACATGTGCAGGTCGGTGCCCAGGGAGTTGGACAGCACCAGCACAGGCGCACCGGCTGGGCCTTCGAGGAGGTAGTTCAGGTCGCCATCGGCGAGTCGTACGGCAGGCATGTAAATCTCCTAGCGCGAAAATGCGTGGTGTTCGGCCAGTGCGCGGTCCACCCAGCGGCGGGCCTGGCCAAGGTAATGGGCCGGGTCGAGCAGGCGATCCAGCTCGGCGGCGGAAAGTTGTGCGCCGACCTCGGCATTGGCGCCAAGCACGGCGCGCAGGTGGGCGCCCTCTTTCACTGCCTGGCGGCAGCACTGCTCCACCAGGTGATGGGCGGCGTCGCGGCCGATACGCTGGGCAAGCGCAATGCTCACGGCTTCGGCCAACACCAGGCCCTGGGTCAGGTCGAGGTTCTCGCGCATGCGCACGGCGTCGACTTCCAGGCCGGGAACCACCAGCAGCGCTTGCTGCAACGCACCGGAAACCAGGCAGCAGAGTTCCGGCAGGGTTTCCCATTCGGCGTGCCAGAGGCCGAGGCTGCGCTCGTGCTCCTGGGGCATGGCGGCGAACATGGTGGACACCAGGCCGGGGGCGCGGGTAGCAGCGCCGATCAGCACGGCTGCACTGACCGGATTGCGCTTGTGCGGCATGGTGGACGACCCCCCCTTGCCGGGCGCGGAGGGTTCGAAGACTTCGCCTGCTTCGGTCTGCATCAGCAGGCTGAGGTCACGGCCCAGCTTGCCCAGGCTGCCGGCGATCAGGCCGAGCAGGCTGGCGAACTCCACGAGGCGATCACGCTGGGTGTGCCAGGGCTGGTCAGGCAGGTTCAGGTCCAGCTCGCGGGCCAGGGCCTCGGCAACAGGCCAAGCCTGCTCGCCCAGGGCGGCGAGGCTGCCGGACGCACCGCCGAACTGCAGGCAGAACAAGCGCGGCTTGAGTTCAGCCAGGCGTTGACGATGACGGGTCACCGCACCCAGCACGCCAGCCAGCTTCATGCCGAGGGTGACGGGCGTCGCCTGCTGCAGCCAGGTACGGCCGGCCAGCGGGGTGTCGGCGAAGCGTTCAGCCTGCACGGCCAGGGCCTGGGCCAGGCCGGCAAGGTCCTGCTCCAGCAGCCCGGCGGCAGCGCGTAGTTGCAGCACCAGACCGCTGTCCATGGCGTCCTGGCTGGTAGCCCCCAGGTGCACGAAGCGTTCGGCCTCCGTGCTTTGGGCGGCCACGCGCTTGCCCAGCGCCTTGACCAGAGGGATGGCGGAGTTGCCAGCCGTGGTGATGGCCAGGGCCAGTGCGGAGTAGTCGTAGAGTTCGGCGCTGCAGGCTGCCTCGATGGGCGCCACGGAGTCGCCCGGGATCAGGCCGACGCTCGCCTCGGCGCGCGCCAACGCGGCCTCGAAGTCCAGCATGCCCTGCACGCGTCCCCGGTCGGAGAACACTGCACGCATGGCGGGCTGGGTGAAATAGGCGTCGAAGAGTTGGTTGCTCGGGCTGTTCAAGCCAGTGCTCCAGAATTCGGGATGGTGTTTCGTTTTATAGCAGCCGACCACCAAGAGCCAGCTTCAGGACGTGTGGCGGGCTTCAGCCCACCACACGGACTAACCGCGTGGGCTGAAGCCCACCCTACTCGAGCAGGTGCCGATCAGACCTTCTCGATGGCGAGCGCCAGGCCTTGGCCGACACCGACACACATGGTCGCCAAGCCCAGCTTGCCGCCGGACTTCTCCAGCTGGTGCAGGGCGGTCTGGACCAGGCGCGCACCACTGGCACCCAGCGGGTGGCCAAGGGCGATGGCGCCGCCGTTGGGGTTGACCTTGTCGCTGTCGTCGGCAATGCCGAGGTCGCGCATCACGGCCAGGCCTTGGGCGGCGAAGGCTTCGTTCAGTTCGATCACATCGAAATCGCCGATCGCCAGGTTCAGCCGCTCCATCAGCTTGCGCACCGCCGGCACCGGGCCGATGCCCATGACGCGCGGTGCAACGCCGGCGCTGGCCATGCCGAGCACTTTCGCGCGCGGGGTCAGGCCGTGCTTCTTCACGGCTTCGGCGGACGCCAGGATCAGCGCCACGGCGCCGTCGTTGACGCCCGACGCGTTGCCAGCGGTGACGGTCTTGCCTTCACCGTTGACCGGCTTCAGCTTGGCCAGGGCTTCGATGGTGGTGTCGGGACGCAGGTGCTCGTCCTGGTCGACGACTGTCTCGCTCTTCTTGCCCTTGATCACAACCGGGACGATTTCTTCCGCGAAGAAGCCTTCAGCCTGGGCACGACCGGCACGCTGCTGGCTGCGCAGGGCGAACAGGTCCTGGTCTTCGCGGGAGACCTGGTAATCGTCGGCGACGTTGTCCGCAGTCTGCGGCATGGCGTCGACGCCGTACTGGGCCTTCATCAGCGGGTTGATGAAGCGCCAGCCGATGGTGGTGTCTTCGATCTTCTGGGTGCGACCGAAGGCGCTGTCGGCCTTGCCCATCACATAAGGAGCGCGGGACATGGATTCCACGCCGCCAGCGATGGCCAGTTCCATTTCGCCCGAAGCAATGGCGCGGAAGGCCGTGCCCACGGCGTCCATGCCCGATGCGCACAGGCGGTTCAGGGTGACGCCAGGAACGCTGTCCGGCAGGCCGGCCAGCAGCAGGGCCATGCGTGCGACGTTGCGGTTGTCCTCACCGGCCTGGTTGGCGCAGCCGAGGAACACTTCGTCCAGTTGGTCCCATTTGACTTGGGGATTGCGCTCCACCAGGGCCTTGATCGGGATCGCGGCCAGGTCGTCGGCGCGTACCGGGGCCAGGGAGCCGCCGAAGCGGCCGATGGGCGTGCGAATGGCGTCGCAGATGTAGACCTCGCGACTCATTCCTCACCGCCTTGCTGGCCGTGGGCAGCAGCGGTGCGGGCTTCCAGGGCGCGCAGCGCGGTCAGCTCGGTTTCGTTGGGAGCCAGGGTCTCGGAAACGTCGGCGGCGAAACGAATGGCCCAACCGGTGTTCTCGATTACCTGTTCGCGGGTCACGCCCGGGTGCAGCGAGGTGACGATGAATTCGTTGGTACCGGCTTCCGGCTCCATGATGCAGAGGTCGGTAATCAGCGCCACCGGACCTTTGCCGGGCAGGCCCAGCTGCTTGCGGTGGTCGCCGCCTTCGCCGTGGCCGACGGAGGTGATGAAGGCCAGCTTGTCGACGAAGGTGCGGTGGGACTGCTTGAGGATGATCAGCACTTCCTTCGCGGAACCGGCGATTTCCGGAGCACCGCCGGCGCCCGGCAGACGCACTTTCGGGCTGTTGTAGTCGCCAATCACGGTGGTGTTGATGTTGCCGAAGCGGTCGACCTGGGCGGCACCGAGGAAACCGACGTCGATTCGGCCGCCTTGCAGCCAGTAACGGAAGATCTCACCCGTGGGCACCACGGTGTCAGCGGTTTCGGCCAGCTCGCCATCGCCGATGGACAACGGCAGCACGGTCGGCTTGGCGCCGATGGGGCCGGATTCATAGATCAGCACCACGTCCGGGGACGAGGTCAGGCGCGCCAGGTTGGCGGCCTTGGACGGCAGGCCGATGCCGACGAAGCAGACGGCGCCATTCTTCAGGCGGCGGGCAGCCGCCACGGTCATCATTTCATTGGTGCTGTAGTCAGGGGTGGATTGAGCGCTCATCACTTGGCCTCCGCAATCTTGGCTTGGGCGATCTTCTGCTGGAACTCGGCGAAATCGGCAGTGCCGCGGATGTACTCATCGATCCAGGCAGTGAAGGTTTCGCGGTTGCGGGCGATCGGGTCCCACGCTTGGTAGAAGCGGTTGTCACGCTCGTAGTAGCCGTGGGCATAGGACGGATGGGCGCCACCAGGCACGTGGCAGACAGCGGTCAGGGCCCAGGTGGGCAGGACGCAGGCGTTCATCGGTGCGTTCAGGTCGTCGACGATTTCTTCCACGGTGACGATGCAGCGCTTGGCCGCCAGGGCCGCCTCCTTCTGCACCCCGAGAATGCCCCAGAGCAGCACGTTGCCCTTGCGGTCGGCCTTCTGGGCGTGGATCACGGTGACGTCCGGACGAACCGAAGGCACCGCCGCCAGTTGCTCGCCGGTGAACGGGCACTGGATGAACTTGATGTTCGGGTTGACCTTGGGCAGATCCGAGCCGACGTAGGCACGCAGCACGGCGAACGGCAGGCCCGAGGCACCGGCCACGTAGGAGTTGGCCAGGTCGGCATGGCTGTGCTCGTCGATCTCCAGGGCATTGGGCCACTGCTTCTCGACCGCATCACGCAGGCGATGCAGCGAGCCGACACCGGGGTTGCCACCCCAGGAGAACGTCAGTTTGCGCGCGCAACCGGCGCCAATCAGCAGGTCGTACACCAGGTCGGGCGTCATACGTGCCAGGTGCAGGTTTTTCTTGCCTTGGCGAATGATCTCGTGGGACGCGGCAGTGGGAATCAGATGGGTGAAGCCTTCGAGGGCTACAGTGTCGCCATCGTTGATGAAGCGTTCGACGGCTTCGCGGAGGGAAAGGATTTCAGCCATGGTCGATCTCGTGTTGTTATCCAGGGCGTTTCGGGCGCCGGGTGAACAAAAAGTACTCCCCGGCCCCTTCCCGGACAATCCGATAATCGACTATTCGTGCGGTTATCGAACAAATGTGTATCTCGCTATCGAATCCGCTCCAGGCTGCGGCAGCCTCAGCCGTCGAAGGCTTTCTTCAGGACCGCGATATCCAGTTTTTTCATCTGCATCATTGCGGCGAAGGCGCGCTGGGAGCCTGCCGACTGCGAGTCTTCGAGCATCTTTATCATGACAATGGGCACCACCTGCCAGGACAGACCGAAACGGTCCTTCAGCCAACCGCACTGCTGGGCGCCCGGGTCGCCTCCTGCGGAGAGTTTGTCCCAGTAGTGGTCCAGTTCGTCCTGATCGTCGCAGTGGATCTGGAACGACACCGCCTCGTTGAAAGTGAATACCGGACCGCCATTGAGGGCGGTAAAGCGTTGGCCGTCCAGTTCGAAGTCCACGGTGAGTACCGATCCCGGCTCTTTGCCGTGGACATCCCGGCCGGCCTCACCGTAGCGGCTCATGGCGGTAATCCGTGAATTGGGAAAGATACCGACATAGAAGTTGACTGCCGCTTCTGCCTGGTCGTCGAACCATAGGCAGGGGACGATGGTGTGTATCCGCTTGCGCATGACGCACCTCCTGGTGGGTTGGATGACGATAGTCGATCACCCCCTGGTCGTTTGAGCGCCCGACAGATCGACAAGGCTCTGCGCTACATCTCGTCCACCAGTCTCTTCACCAGCTCCGCCGCCGGCATTTCCCGCGCCAGGGGAGCGCCCTGCCCGGCCCATTGCACGGCGAAATCGTTGCAGCCCCTGGCGCTGGCCGCGGCGTGCAGCGCCTTGGCCGCGTCGTAGGTGTTGGGGTAGTCCGGCAGGGCTGGCGCATCAGGCGTATCCAGGTCAGTCCAGAGGCGGTTGACCATGCCACGCGCCGGGCGGCCGGAGATGGCCGCGGTGATACGCGTCTGGTGGGCGCGTTCGCTCTTCAAGGCAGTACGGTAGGCGGCGTTGGCGGCCGACTCGGGGCACGGCACGAAGGCGGTGCCCAGTTGCGCCGCCTGGGCGCCAAGGGCCATGACGGCCTTGATGCCCTGCCCGTCCATGATGCCGCCGGCGGCGATCACTGGCAGGCGGCTGTTGCGGGCGATGAGCCGCACCAGGGCCAGGGTGCCGATGCCGGCGTCACCCTTCTCGGGTTCGAACACACCTCGGTGGCCCCCCGCCTCTATGCCTTGGGCGACGATGGCGTCCACACCGGCCGCGTCCACCAGGCGTGCCTCTTCGAGCGTGGTCGCACTGGCCAGCAGACGGATGCCGGCGCCCTTCAGCGCATCGATCCAGTCCTGCGGCGGCAGGCCGAAATGGAAGCTGACCACGGCCGGGCGCTCATCCAGCAGCATCTGCGCCATTTCCGGGTCGTCGAGGAAACTCTTGTAGATCTCACGGATGGCGGCTGGCGGTTCAGCGCCGAATTCGGCGAACAACGGCCTGAGGTGATCCAGCCAGGCAGCCTCGCGCTGGGCGTCGGCCACCGCCGGGCGGTGGCAGAACAGATTGACGTTGAAGGGCCTGCTGGTCAGTTCACGGGTATGCGCCAACATGGCGCGGGCCTGCGCCGGGGTGCTGGCACCGATGCCGATGGACCCCAGGGCGCCGGCATTGGAAACAGCCGCGGCCAGGGCGGGCGTGGAAACGCCCACCATGGGCGCCTGGATGATGGGGTGCTCGATGCCGAGCAATCGGATGATGGACATGACGCAGCGACTCCCTACCGGTGAAAACCTGGCCAATCTATCTCAAATAGAGAATACTTTTAACCATTCATTCTCTAAGCGAGATTAGCAAGCATGGATCTATCCAGCCTGGAGATATTCCGCGCGGTCGCCATGGAGCACAGCGTTACCCGCGCGGCCCAGCGCTTGCAGCGCGCGCAATCCAACGTCACCACGCGGATTCGCCAGCTGGAGGAAGAACTGGGCACCCCGCTCTTTCTTCGCGACGGCAAGCGCATGACCCTTACCGATCGGGGGCAGGCATTTCTTGACTACAGCGAGCGCCTGCTAGCCCTGGCGGACGAGGCGCGCCAGGCCATGCACCCGCAACAGGCGGGTGGCCGGCTGCGTCTGGGCAGCATGGAGAGCACCGCTGCCAGTCGCCTGCCGGTACCACTGGCGCGCTTCCACGGGCAGTGTCCGCAGGTGGAACTGGAGGTGAGCACCGGCACCAGCCAGGCACTGATGGAAGCCGTGCTCGCGCGGCGTCTGGACTGTGCGCTGGTGGCCTGGCCGCAAAGCAAAGTGCCATGGCGCGACGAAGTTGCCGCCATGGGGCTGGAAGCCAGGCCGGTGTTCGAAGAGGAATTGCTGCTGGTACTCCCTGCCAGCCACCCGCAGGTCGCAGGCCCGGGGGACATACAGGTGCGCGGGCTGGCCGGCTTCGCCGAGGGCTGCACCTATCGGCAGATCGCCGAGAACTGGCTATCTGCCGAAGGTCTCCCACTGCCGAAGGTGCAACAGGTGGGTTCCTACCACGCCATCCTCGCTTGCGTCGCCGCGGGCTCGTGCGTCGGCATCCTCCCCCGCTCGGTGCTGGAGCTACAGCGCGAACCGCCCCTACTGCGCCAGGTTCCCCTGATGCGGGTGGAAACGCTCCTGGTTTGGCGCCAGGGATACGCTACGGCATCCTTCGAGGCCTTCCGCGAGGTACTGGCACCCTTCGGCTAGCGGCCGCTGGCTGACCCGAGGCCCTCCTGCAGATCAAGGGTTCACAGACGACCGTGCAAAGCCTTCTCGAATATCTGGCTGTAGGTCCTGGCGTCGTACGGGACCGGATTGGTGCCCGCCGACGGATCGACTTCGGCCATGCGTCCGACCTGCTCGATGCGTGCGTCGTCAATGCCGATCTCCCCCAAGCTGTGGGGGATGTCCAGTTCGCTGCGCAGATTCACCACCCAATCCAGCACCCCGGCGAACCCGGCCTTGGGCAATCCGAGGTAACGCGCCAGCCGCGCCATCGGACCTTCGATGTGGGCGCGGTTCGCCTGTAGCACATAGGGCATCAGCACGGCATTGAGCAATCCGTGGTGGGCGTCGTACAGCGCACCGAGGGGATGGGCCAGCGCATGCATCGCCCCAAGGCCACGCTGGAAGGCGGTGGCACCCATGCTGGAGGCCACCAGCATCTGCAATCGAGCCTCGATGTCGTGGCCTTTGGCGCTGGCGCGCGGCAGGTAGTCCTTGACCAGTCGCATGCCCTCCAGGGCGATGCCTTCGGCCATGGGGTGATAGAGCGGCGAACAGTAGGCTTCCAGGCTGTGGGACAGCGCATCCATGCCGGTGGCGGCGGTGATCTTCGGTGGCAGGCCGACAGTGAGTTCCGGGTCGAGGATGACGATGGCCGGCAACATCCGGGCGTGGAAGATGATGCGTTTGATGTGCACCTGGTCGTCGGTTATGACCGCCGCGCGCCCCACTTCCGAACCAGTGCCAGCCGTGGTGGGTACGGCGACCACCGGGGCCATGCCGGCGACGTTGACCCGCGAGGCGTTGTCACCGATGTCTTCGAAATCCCAGAGCGGGCGATCCTGCCCCACCATCAGGGCGATGGCCTTGCCGGCATCCAGCGCCGAGCCGCCGCCAAAAGCGATCACACCGTCATGGCCCCCGGCCTTGAAGGCCGCCACGCCATCCATCACGTTCGGCCCGGTCGGGTTGCCCTTGATCTGATGGAACAGCCCGGCACCCAGCCCTGCATCGCGACACTGGCGCAGGGCCGCGTCGATCATCGGCAGCGTGGCAAGGCCGGGATCGGTGACCAGCAGCGGCGCCTGCATGCCGAGTTCGCGGCAGGCGGTATTCAGCTCGGCGATGCGGCCCACGCCGACACGCACCGAAGTCGGGTAGTTCCAGTTCATGCGGAAGTGGCTCGAATCCATGGCACGCCTCACAGGCTGGTCTTGAAGTGGAAAGACTTGGGTCGAGTCAGATGCTCGTAACCCACCCGCGACAGCGTGCAGCCGCGCCCGGACTGCTTGACGCCGGTCCAGGCCAGGGCCGGGTCCAGGTAGTCGCAGCGGTTGAGGAAGACGGTGCCGGCTTCGACCCGATCGGCCAGCGCGAGGGCGCTGGCTTCGTCCTGGCTGAAGATCGCGGCGGTCAGGCCGTAGGGGCTGTCGTTCATCAGTGCCAGCGCCTCCTTATCGTCACGCACTTTCTGGATACCCACCACCGGGCCGAAGGACTCTTCGTTCATCACGCGCATGCCGTGATGCACATTGGTCAGCACCTGCGGTGCCAGGTAAGCGCTGCCGGCGCTTTCCAGGGCGAATGACGACGGGTCCAGATGGGCTTTGGCGCCCTGCCCCACGGCGTCGCGGATCTGCGCCCGCACGAACTCCGCCGCCTCGGGGCGCACCAGCGGGCCCAGGGTGGTTTCGGGATCGTCGGGGCGACCCAGCCGGTATTGCCCAACCAGTTCCACCGCCTGCTCGACGAACGCGTCATAGCGATCGGCGTGCACGTAGATACGCTCGATGCCGCAGCAGGACTGGCCGGAATTGAAGAAGGCCCCGTCGATGGCGGTTTCCACGGCGTGGCCGAGGTTGGCGTCGGCCCGGACATAAGCTGGGTCCTTGCCGCCCAGCTCCAGCCCGGAACTGATGAAGCGCCCGGCAATGGCACGTTCGACCATGGCGCCGCCCGCCACGGAGCCGGTAAAGGCCACGTGACGAATCGGCTCGGCCTGGATCAGCCTCTCCGTGTCACTGTGGCTGAGGTGCAGATACTGCAGCACGCCTGGCGGCAAGCCCGCCTCGGCGAAGGCTTCGACCATGCGTTCGGCGCACAGCGGAGTCTGCGCGGAATGCCTGAGCAGCACGCAGTTGCCCGCCAGCAAGGCCGGCACCACGGCATTCACCGCGGTCAGGTAGGGGTAGTTCCAAGGTGCAATGACAAACGCCAGGCCCAATGGCTCGCGGCGGATCAACCGGGTAAAGCCGGGCTTGTCTGGCAGATGGATATCCGCCAGCGCCTCTTCGGCGATATCCGCCATGTAGCTGGCGCGCTCGACGAATCCGCGAATCTCCCCCGGCGCATAGCGGATGGGCCGGCCCATCATCCAGCAGAGCTCCTCGGCCAACTGCGCCTCACGGGCGGCGAAGACCCCGATGGCGCGACGGACGATGGCGACACGCCCGGCCACCGGCGTGCCCTTCCAGGTCCCGCGCACAGACTCCGCGCGTTCCAGCGCGGCAACCACCTCGGCTGGCGTGGCCAGCGGGCGCTCGACGTAGACCGAGCCATCCACCGGCGATACGCAACGCAACAGGTTCATGACAACTCCTTCCGGTCAGGTGCCCGGTCCGGCCTCACCGCCGGACCGGGCCACAGCTTCAGTAGCGGTACGGTGGGCCGGCCTTGGTCATCAGTGCGTTGTACTGCTTGAAGATCTCGACGACCTTGGCGCAACGCGGGCTGGTCTTGGCGATCTCGTCCCAGAACTTATGCGCCTCATCTTCGACCGTTTTCCATTCCTCGGCCGGGATGGACGTGAGCTGCAACTTGGTGCCTTCCACCCGCAGTTTGGCTTCGCCGCCCCAGTACCAGTGCTGGCGGTAATAGTGGGAGCTGTCCATGCACAGACGGAACAACGTCTTGAGGTGCTCGGGGACTTCGGCCCAGCGCTCGGAGTTAGCGAAGTAGGAACCGATCCAGGCGCCGGAGATGTTGTTGGTGAGGAAGTACTTGGTGACGTTGGCCCAACCTACTGTGTAGTCCTCGGTGATGCCAGACCAGGCGATGCCATCGAGCTCGCCGGTCTGTACCGCCACCTCCACGTCCTCCCAGGGCAGCGTCACGGGAATCACGCCAAAACGCGCAAGGAACTTGCCCGCCGTCGGGAAGGTGAACACCCGCTTGCCCTTGAGATCAGCGAGGCTGCGGATAGGTTGCACCGTGGCGAAGTTGCACGGGTCCCAGGAGCCGGCGCCCAGCCAGGTAACGCCCTTCACTTCGCCGTAGGCTTCTTCCCAGATCTTGTTCAGGCCCCATTGATGAAAAAGCGTGGGGACATCCAGGCTGTAGCGGGTAGCAAAGGGGAAGTAGCCACCGAAGACTGCGATGTCCACCGGCGCGGCGATGGAGTCGTCGTCACTCTGCACGGCGTCGATGGTGCCCTTCTGCATGGCGCGGAACAGTTCACCGGTGGGTACGAGCTGGTCGGCGAAGTAGAGCTGGATCTCCATCTCGCCGTTGGCGGCTTTGTTGAACGCTTCGATCGACGGTTTGATCACGTGCTCGGCCAGCGCGGGCCCGGCATAGGTCTGCAGGCGCCAGGTGATTTTCTTGCCGGACTGGGCATGCACGAACGGTGCGCCGAGCGTCGTGGCGCCCACCGCGCCGGTGGCGACGGCGGCGCCTTTGAGAAACGTACGTCTGGTACTCATGCGGTTACCTCCTGGAGAGTGGAAGGGGGTGCCAGGCACCCGCCCAACCCAGCGCCGCCGTGGGCGGCGCAGCTTCTCAGGTCGGCATGAGACCCATCACTTCAACTTCATGTCCGTCACGCCAGGAACTGCTGCTGGTCGTGCTGCCGGTCCTGACAATTCATTGTCCCGCGCCGTAGTGCCACCGGGGCAGCCACAGGGCGATGTCGGGGAAGATCATTACCAGCGCCAGGGTGACGATCATCACGATCACGAAGGGGCCCACGGAGACATAGATGTCCCTCAAGGTCACTTCCGGCGGCGCCATTGCTCGCATCAGAAACAGGTTGTAGCCAAAGGGTGGCGTCATGTAGGCCATCTGGCAGGTGATGGTGTAGAGCACGCCGTACCAGATCAGGTCAAAGCCCAGCGCGCCCACCAGCGGCACATAGAGCGGTGCAACGATCACCAGCATCGCGGTGTCATCGAGGAACATGCCCATGATGATGAAGGACAGCTGCATCAGGATAAGGATATGCCAGGGACTCAGGCCCATCTGCTCGACGAACAGCCCCTCGATGGCCTTGACTGCACCGAGGCCGTCGAACACCGCACCGAAACACAGTGCGGCAAGAATGATCCACATGAACATGCAGGTGATGCCCAGCGTCTTGCGCAGGGTTTCCTCCATCACCTGTCGGGTCAGACGCCTCTGGAACAGCGCTGCCAGGGTGGCGGCGAGAGCCCCCACGGCGGAACTTTCCACCAGGCTGGTGTAGCCCAGCAGGAACAGTCCAGTCATGGTCAGGAAGATGAACAGCGGCACCAACCCTGCGCGTAGCAGGCGAATGCGCTCGCCCCACGTGATCTGCTCGCGCTCCTCACGACTCAGCGGTGGCCCGAGCTGCGGTTGCAGGCGACAGCGGATGACGATGTAGAGGATGAAGAGCACCGCCATCAGCAGGCCGGGGAACACACCTGCCAGCCACAACTGCCCCACGGGTTGGCGGGCGATCATGCCGTAGAGCACCAGCACGACACTGGGGGGAATCAGGATGCCGAGGGTACTGCCCGCCTGGATCACCCCGGTAACCATGATTTTGTCGTAGCCCCGTCGGAGGAGCTCTGGCATGGCGATGGTGGCGCCAATGGCCATGCCCGCGACGCTGAGTCCATTCATGGCCGCGATCACCACCATCAGGAAAATGGTGCCGATGGCCAGTCCGCCGTGCAGTGGTCCCATCCAGACGTGGAACATTCGGTAGAGGTCGTCGGCAATACGCGACTCGGAAAGCATGTAGCCCATGAACACGAACATCGGCAGGGTCAGCAGCGGGTACCACTTCATCAGCTTCATGGCCGCGCTGAAGGCCATCTCCGAGCCGCCATCGCCCCATAGCAACAGCGAGGCCGCAGCAGCGACGAAGCCGATGGCACCGAACACCCGCTTGCCGGTAAGCAGGAGCAGCATCATCGAACTGAACATCAGCAGTGCGATGAGCTCGTAGCTCATGGAAGCTCCTTGCCCAGGATCACGGCCAGGTCGCGGAAGAAGTTGGCGATGGCCTGCAGCAACATCAACAGGATGCCGAACGTCATAACCACCTTGATCGGCGCCATATGCGGCGACCAGGACGAGTAGCTGGTTTCCTTGTACTCCAGGGCGTAGTGGGTCGAGGAGATGCCACCGTAGAACAGCAACGCCAGGTAGAAGAGCAGGAAACCCACCGTGAGCGCATCGAGGACTGCCTGCGTACGCGGGCTGAAACGTCCGTAGATCAGGTCCATGCGCACATGAGCATCGAGCTGCATGGAGTAGGCGCCGCCCAGCAGGAAATAGGCGACCATCAGGAACTGGGCCGATTCCAGGGTCCAGATCGACGGCGTGAAGAAGGTCTTGGAAGTCGACGAATACAGGAGGACGGCCAGCATCACGAAAATCAGGTACATGGCGAAGCGGCCAACCACACGGTTGAACCATTCCACTCCCCTGACATAGGCGCCTATGGCATTGAACATGCCGCGAATCCCGCAAGAGTTGCCGTCTTCCGAAACTCTAGCCGATGGCCGGAGAATGCCAAGGCGACGACACCCTGCACGTTGCCTGCAGGGTGCATCAGCCAGGCATCAAGGTTGCGCGAAGGCTTCCTTGAACAGTTCCTGCATGTCGTTCCAGGAGTTTTCGTCGGCGACTTTGCTGTAGCCCAGGTCAGGTCCCTTCTCGCTGCCATGCCCGGCATGACTGAGTCGGTCGGCGTCCGGATTGGTAAAGCTGTGTTTGGCGTTGGGTTGGACGACGACACGGTAATCGGCCTTGGCGTTGTCGAACTCCTCCTTGAACGAATTGACCGAAGCCATAGGCACCAGGGTGTCCTTCTCACCATGCTCCACCAGCACCTTGGCCTTGATGTCACCCGGCTTGGCTGCGGAGGTGGCGGCCAGTACGCCGTGGAAACTCACTACTGCCGCCAGGGGCACACCCGCGCGAGCCATGTCGAGCACGACCTTGCCACCGAAGCAGTAGCCAATAGCGGCAAGCTTGCTGGCGTCGGTCTGGGGCTGCGCCTTGAGCAGATCGAGTCCGGCGAGAAAGCGCGCCTTGGCCGCCGGCGCGCTGGCCAGGGCTGCTTCCATGAAGCCTTGGGCATCGGCCGGATGCTCGGTGTTCTTGCCATCGCCGTACATGTCGATCGCCAGGGCGCTGTAGCCCAAGGCAGCGAGGTCACGGGCGCGGCGCTTGGCGTAATCATTGAGGCCCCACCATTCGTGGACTACAACCACACCGGGACGCTTGCCGGCGATGGCATCGTCGTACGCGTAATAGCCAATCAGGGCGGTACCGTCCGGGCCCTTGTACGGAATTTCACTGGTCTTGATCTCGGCCTGGGCAAGACCGGATCCCAAGAGCAGTGCAAACAGAAGCGCGATCCTGGACATGCTGTATTCCTCCAACCTGAAATGGATTCGGGCGATTGCATCCAGTGTCGCGGGTTTAGCGGATTTCGCCAGCGATTGAGAATGAAAAGCCTTACTCGGGATAGCGGCTGACTTCGATGAGGTTGCCGTCTGGATCGCGGAAATAGACCGACTCGATCGGGCCGAGGGCCCCGGTTCGCATTACCGGTCCCTCCTCCACATCGACGCCCTGCTCCGTCAGGTGCTCCAGCACCCGCTCCAGGGGCCAGCGGGTGATCAGGCAAAGGTCGATTGCGCCAGGCGTGGGGAGCGCGGCCTTGGGTTCGAACTCCCGACCAGCCTGATGCAGATTGAACTTCTGCTGACCGAACGCCAGCGCGTGGCGGCCATTGCCGAAGGTTTCGTGATGCATCCCAAGCACTCGCTGGTAGAACTCCAGGGTGCGGGGTATATCGGCGACGGTGAGCACAAGGTGGTCGAGGCGTTCAAGCATGGCGTCAGTCCCGATCGAGCAGGTGGAAGCGCGGCAGCGAGAGTTTCCAGTGGATGGCCGCCAGGCGAATCAGCAGCACCACCAGCATGGCCGCAGCAGTGACCAACCAGGCAGGCAGCGCCACCTCGCGCAAGCCGATGAAAACCAGGGAGCCGGCGATACAGGCGATGGCGT
The DNA here is from genome assembly GCF_029871195.1 of Pseudomonas sp. BN415. Classification (NCBI taxonomy): domain Bacteria; kingdom Pseudomonadati; phylum Pseudomonadota; class Gammaproteobacteria; order Pseudomonadales; family Pseudomonadaceae; genus Pseudomonas; species Pseudomonas sp. BN415. The sequence continues at coordinate 115,910 of NZ_SSOK01000051.1, read as the reverse complement.
AGATCTCTTTCTGGAAGATCAGCGGCACCTCGTTGCAGATGATGTCGCGCAGCACACCACCGCCGACGGCTGTGATTACGCCCATGATCACCGCCGTGCCCGGCTGCAGGTTGTGCTGAAGGGCGACTTCGGTGCCGTAGACAGTGAACACCGCGAGGCCGAAGGCGTCCGCCAGCAACAGGCCGGTTTCGTTGATCGGCCGGGTCAGGCGCACCCAGAGCACCGTGCCCACGGCCGCCAGGGAGGCAACCAGGATGTAGGTATCGTCCCTGATCCAGCTCACCGGGTGGTTACCGAGAATGACGTCACGCAGGGTGCCACCGCCCAGCGCAGTGATGATGGCGATCACCAGTACGCCGAACAGATCCATGGACTTGCGCCCCGCCATCAGGGCGCCGGTGATGGCGAAGACCGCCACGCCAAACAGATCGGAAAGGTAGAAGAGCTGTTCCATTCAGGGTCAGGCACCTACCGGAGTGCGCATGGTGACGAACTCTTCGGCAGCAGTGGGATGCACACCGATGGTTTCGTCGAAGATGCGCTTGGTAGCGCCGGCTTTGATCGCCACGGCCAGCCCCTGGACGATCTCTCCCGCCTCCGGGCCGACCATGTGGCAGCCGAGAACGCGGTCGGTTTCAGCGTCCACCACGAGTTTCATGAGGGTGCGCTCCTGGTTCTCGGTGAGGGTCAACTTCATCGGCCGGAAACGGCTCTCGAAGAGCTTCACCTTGTAACCCTTGGTGCGCGCCTGCTGCTCGGTCAGGCCGACGGTGCCGATATTGGGCAGGCTGAACACGGCGGTGGGGATGTGCTCGTAATCCACCGGGCGGTACTCCTCCGGCCTGAACAGGCGACGCGCCACGGCCATCCCCTCGGCCAGCGCCACGGGCGTGAGCTGCACACGGCCGATCACATCGCCCAGGGCAAGGATGGAGGGTTCGGCGGTCTGGAACTGCTCATCCACCTTCACGAAACCACGCTCGTCCAGCTCGACGCCGGTGTTCTCAAGCCCCAGGTTGTCGAGCATCGGACGGCGGCCAGTGGCATAGAAGACGCAGTCGGTCTCCAGATGACGGCCGTCCTTGAGGGTGGCCAGAAGGCTGCCATCGGCCTGTTTCTCGATGCGGGCGACGTCGGAATTGAATTGCAGGTTCAGCCCCTTCCTGCCCAATTCATCACGCAGGTGATGGCGCACGGAGTCATCGAACCCGCGCAAAAACAGCTCGCCGCGATAGAGCAAGGACGTCTGCGCACCCAAGCCGTGGAAAATGGACGCGAACTCGACGGCAATGTAGCCACCACCCACGACCAGCACGCGCTTGGGCAGTTGCTCGAGGAAGAAGGCCTCGTTGGAGCTGATGGCCAGCTCGCGGCCGGGGATGTCGGGGATCTGCGGCCAGCCGCCGGTGGCGATGAGAATGTTCTTGGCGGTGCAGCGTTGACCGGCGACGTCCACCGTGTGCGGGTCAACCAGTTTGGCGTGGCCTTCGAGCAGGGTGACGCCGCTGCTCACCAGCAGGTTGCGATAGATGCCATTGAGGCGGTGGATTTCGCGGTTCTTGTTGCTGATAAGGGTCGGCCAGTCGAAGCCGGCCTCGCCCAGCGACCAGCCGAATCCCTGGGCCTGTTCGAAGTCCTCGGCGAAATGGGCACCGTAGACCAGCAGCTTCTTCGGTACGCAGCCGACATTGACGCAGGTGCCGCCCAGGTAGCGGCTCTCGGCAATGGCCACGCGGCCCCCGAAGCCGGCCGCAAAGCGTGCCGCACGCACACCGCCGGAACCGGCACCAATCACGAAGAGGTCGAAATCGTAAGCCATGGCAAGTCTCCAGAAACAAGCCGCAAGCATACCGGAAGATCTGTCTCTGGCCAGTTGCCGGGCCTATTCTTGAGGCATCGAGAAGGAGAGTCCCATGCGCCCCACCCTCACCCATGTGGCCCTGCATGTACCGGAGCTGGAACCCTGCATCCGCTTCTACGCGGACTTCTGCGGCATGCGCGTGATCCACGAGCGCGCCGCCAAGGGTTCGAAGATCGTCTGGATGGCGGAACCCGGCAAGGAACACCAGTTCATCTTCGTGATCATGCCCGGCGGCCACGATCGCCACCTCGCCAACGATGACTACAGCCATTTCGGTTTCGCCGTGGACAGCCGCGAGCGGGTCGATGCCATTGCCACCCAGGCCGCGGCAGCCGGCTGCCTGATCTGGCCACCGCGAGACGAGCCCTACCCCGTGGGCTACTACTGCGGGCTGCGCGACCCTGCGGGCAACTATGTGGAGTTCAGCTACGGCCAGCCGCTTGGGCCGGGATCCGAGGCGTTGCCGATTCCCTAGAGTGCGCTGTGGGTACCGATAACAGGTTCGACACCGCGCGGCGCTCGAGCACTTCCGTTGTGGGGGCGATTTCAATCGCTATGCGGACCGCAGGTTCGCTCTTTGGCCATTCAGGAGGCAACTACGCTGCTCTCAGCGAATGAATTCGCCCCCACTAGAATTCGATCACAGGATCGACGTCATGTACCCGAAACTAAAAAGGCCGCCCGAAGGCGGCCCTCTGCCTGGCGTGGCCGATCAGTAGGCCTTGCCGGTCTTGTACAGGTTCTCGAAGCAGTAGTTGGTGGCTTCGATGTAGCCTTCCGCGCCGCCGCAGTCGAAGCGCTTGCCCTTGAACTTGTAGGCCAGTACGCAGCCGTCCTGCGCCTGTTTCATCAGCGCATCGGTGATCTGGATTTCACCGCCCTTGCCCGGTTCGGTCTGTTCGATGAGGTCGAAGATGTCCGGAGTCAGGATGTAGCGGCCGATGATCGCCAGGTTCGACGGAGCATCTTCGGGCTTGGGTTTTTCCACCATGCTGTTCACGCGGAAGATGTCGTCACGGATCATCTCGCCGGCGATCACACCGTACTTGGAGGTTTCCTCGCGCGGCACTTCCTGGATAGCGACGATGGAGCAGCGGAACTGGTTGTACAGCTTGACCATCTGGGTCAGGACGCCGTCGCCTTCCAGGTTCAGGCAAAGGTCGTCCGCCAGGACCACGGCGAACGGCTCGTCACCGATCAGCGGACGACCGCTGAGGATGGCATGACCCAGGCCCTTCATCTCGACCTGGCGGGTATAGGAGAAGCTGCACTCATCGATCAGGCGACGGATGCCGACCAGGTATTTCTCCTTGTCGGTGCCCTTGATCTGGTGTTCCAGCTCGTAGCTGATGTCGAAATGGTCTTCGAGGGCGCGCTTGCCACGACCAGTCACGATGGAAATTTCGCTCAGGCCAGCGTCCAGGGCCTCTTCAACGCCGTACTGGATCAGCGGTTTGTTCACCACTGGCAGCATTTCCTTGGGCATCGCCTTGGTCGCCGGCAGGAATCGGGTACCGTAACCGGCGGCGGGGAACAGGCATTTCTTGATCATTTCGATCCTTTGGGGTGGGTGTTATGGCGAATTGCCGCGCAGTCTAATCAGGCCGCAGTCGCCTTACAATGGCCGCTTGCAGGCCGTCCTATGCCCCGATAGAGGAAGCCTGCTTCGACCAGCTGCGCCGGCTCGTAGAGGTTACGTCCATCAAAGATCACGGGCATGCGCATAAGACCACGAATCCGCTCGAAGTTCGGCTGACGGAACTGCTTCCACTCGGTGACAAGCACCAGCGCGTCGGCCGCCTCGGCGGCGCTATAAGGGGAGTCCGCCAGCCGCAACTGGCCCGATTCCACGGCTTTGGGATAGCGAGCGGCAACCCCGGCACTGGCCGCAGGATCGTGCGCTTGCACCCGAGCACCGGCTTGCAGGAGCGCATCCAGCAGCACCAGGCTGGGCGCTTCCCGCAGGTCATCGGTGCCTGGCTTGAAGGCCAGCCCCCAGAGCGCCACCACCCTGCCCTGCAGGATGCCGTTGAAATGTTCGCGCAGAGCCTGGAACAGCAGGGTTTTCTGCAGCGCGTTGCGTGCTTCCACTGCCCGCAGGATGCCGGGTTCAATTCCCTCCTGCTCCGCGGTCCTGATCAGGGCGCGCACATCCTTCGGGAAACAGGAGCCGCCGTAACCACAGCCGGCATAGATGAAATGGGTGCCGATGCGCCTGTCACTGCCGACCCCTCGGCGGACTTCCTCGATGTCCACGCCCATTCGCGCGCAGATGCCAGCCATTTCATTCATGAACGAGATCTTGGTGGCAAGGAACGCATTGGCGGCGTACTTGGTGAACTCCGCGGCGCGAACGCTCATGGTAAGCACCCGCTCATGGTTGCGCAGGAACGGCGCATAGAGGCGACGCAGCTGCTCGGTGGCATCCGCTTCGTCACAGCCAATGATGACCCGGTCCGGGCGCATGAAGTCGTCGATGGCCGAACCTTCCTTGAGAAACTCAGGGTTACTCGCCACCTGGATCTTGAAGCCCAGGCCACGCGCAGCGAGGCCAGCCTGGATACGCTGGGCGACCCGCTCCGCCGTACCGACTGGCACGGTGGACTTGTCCACCACCAGGCAGGGCCGCTTTAGGCTGGCACCCAGCTCATCGGCCACGCCGAGCACATGGGAAAGGTCGGCGGAGCCATCTTCGCCACTGGGAGTACCGACAGCGATGAAGACGATATCGACCTGATCGATACCCTCTTCTATCTGTGCCGTGAAACTCAGCTGCCTGCTGGCGAGGTGGGCCTGGAGCATGGGTTCCAGACCAGGCTCGTAGATGGGGACCTGCCCCCGCTGAAGACGGGCCAGACGGAACGGATCGCGTTCGACGCAGCTCACCTGGTTACCCATTTCGGCAAAACAGGTAGCCGTTACCAAGCCCACATAACCCGCCCCAATCACGCATAGTCGCATGGACAGACCCTCCACCATTGATAGGCGGATTCCATCCAAGCTGCATGGCAAGACCGTGACGACGACGTGACAGTACGGAGAAACAACAACGGCCCGTAAGGGCCGTCTGGTCAGGGTTCTTGCGGCATTTCCGTCAGTTCAAGCTCCACCAGCGCTTCGGTGCTCTCGGGAAGGATAGGCACATCGCTGTAGCTGGCGAGCGCCTCCCAATGCTGGTCAAGCCCGGCGCCTATGGCAGCCAGGTGGTCGATCATGCGCCGTCCTGCACTCTTCACCGCCGGGTCCTCACTGCGCATCATCTCGAACGACATTTCACTCATTGCCGCCGTGAGATGGGTGAGGCTACGGGTGGTGAGGCTGAGCAAACGCACCAGGTGCTGCTCTTTCGATTCCATTCGATTTCCCTCTTTCGCCTGATCCATTCAGGCTCCCTGAAGCCAGCCAAAAAACAAACAATGGATACACCCCTCTGGCGCACCGCAATATCAGCGTTAGTCCGCTCGCAAGCGCCAAAGGTTCTGCACAAGGCAGAACGGAATTATTTCCGGCCCTGCGTCGGGTGAGCATATAGGAAGGACCGTCGAGCAGGTATCACCAGACACGAAAAGGCCCGCACATGGCGGGCCTGGAATTCGTAGTAGGCGGCCGGCGCTGGTTTCCGGCTTTCGAGGTTTATCAGGCATCCCACAGAAGCATGTAAGCGCTCCTGCTTCACACGGCGTAAGGGCTGGATCTCATCGGGGAGATCTTTCTAACCGTGTACCCTTCGGAACGCGCCCCACGTTTCCTCACTATCCGCTTGCGCATCAGTCTGCGTATCCACCTACTGATATTGAGGCTAGCAAAACCCTTTGCTTCCGACAGGACGTTTTTAGATCGTTTTCTTCCGGCCCGGAAATGTGCTGGAACTGAACGTGCTCTCGCAACCCCGGCAAAGAACTGGGTGACGAAAGAAAAGGCTCTAAGAGTGACCAGCAAGAACTTGATTTGAATGGTGCCCGGAGCGGGACTCGAACCCGCAAGCCCAAAGGGCGAAGCATTTTAAGTGCTCTGCGTATACCGATTTCGCCATCCGGGCAGGAGGAGGCATTGGTGCAGGGCGCTGATTTAAGCCCAAATAAAATTTCGAATCAATCACTTAGGCGTTGAACAGCACACCATTTGCTGCGCTTTCCTGGATCGCTCATGCCTGGGCGCCCGCAACTGTCCCAGTTGGCCCTGGATCGTCAGTCGCACTCAACGGCTGCGGCTACTAGCCGTCGAACATCATGCGATATGCCGCGCCTTTCTACCCTCGGTTTTATTCGCCTTCTTGCTCTTGTGCTCGAACTCCCAGCCCTTGCAGGCCAAGGCCACATGCTTGGGAATCAGCGCAGTGCCGCTGCTATAGGCGGTGATGGTGCGGCGGGTAAAGCCCAACTCGACGGCGGCAGTGGTCAACGACAATTTGTTAGCGGCCATCCAACGCTTGAACGCCTGAACAGGCATCACTTCACCGGCCTGCTCCAGCGCCAACCGGTATAGGGTGGTGGCCGCCAGTTCCAGGTCATTGTCCCAGGTCACATCGAAACCCCATTCACCGACCTGGGCGGTGCCGAACAGCGCCAGATCTTCCAGTGGTTTGAGGGCTGGGAAGCTGCGGATGTGCTCGCGAAGGTCAATGCTGTAGCGCTTACCGTTGGCGAACACCACCAGCAAGGCATGCTTGCCGGCAATGGGCTCCACGCTGCTGATCCTGGCTTTGCTGGTCATGGGTCAGTTCCTCCGGTTTTGCTCATCCCACACGCGCTGCAAATCAGCCGCATGGGCAGCCGCCCATACCAGGGCGGCCTTCAGGGCCTTGGGCTCGGCAGCTTTGCCGAGAACCTTGAGCACGTCGATCTCCACCAGCGACTCGCCGTCGGGCGTTTGCACATGGAAGTGCGGCGACACATGGTCGTCCGGGTAGACTTTGATTTTCCAGTTACGGTCGCTGTATACGGTGGCCACAGGCAAGATTCTAGGGAAAAATTTTCTCTAGCATCAGTCCCCCTATCGCGTACTGCCACTCTCCTAGGGGCACCTAGAGCTGGACTCGTGCCTACGGACCGCGCTCTGCATTGGGCCCCGATGGTTGCTGTGAGGCTCGCCCCTGCGAGCTTTCATCGCTTGAGTCTCCGCGCCGCGCCGGCGCTGCACGCTCCGCTTGCCCGGGCTGCCGCCCGCATTGTTCATCTCCCTCCTCCCTGTACCACTGACGAACTTCAGCGCGCCTCCCTGCGCACCCTTTTCGCACGCCCTGAACGATGACCTGGCTCGGCCAGGCCCTCCTGGGCTTACGGCGAAAAGGTCACTCAGCGAAGCAAGTTCCCACCATCAGCAACCAGGAGAAGCCTGAAATGAACAACAACACTCAGAAGCAACAGCAAAAGCCGGCTCAAGGAGCATCTCGCAAAGCAGGTCGGAGCATTTCGATGCAGATGGTGACGGTCGGGACGCGGGTGAGCTGTGCCCTGCTCTACTGTGGCCACGGCGTGATCTTTGCGATTCATGGTGCCCAAATGCCGGCGGGTGCCCTCCGATCCGAAGGAGCTGTTCGCGGCGTTGCTGGAACTGTCCTTGGAGGACTTGGCTGCCTTGTTTGCCGTGTGTGTCGGTACGGGTGTCGACGTGGTAAGCGACAAGGGCACCAAGGGCGACAGCGCCACCGATATGCTGGCCAGCACACTGGGCCTCGACATGCGGAACTGGTGGAAACCAACCGCAGAAAGCTACTTCATGCAGGTGCCGAAGGGTCTTTCCCTGGAGGCCATGCAGGTGGTTGCTCCGGCCGAAGTGGCTCGCCTGACCACCCTGAAGAAAGGCGACCTGGCCAGCGAGGCGGGTCGCTTGGCCGAAGGGATGGCTGCCGACGATCCTCACCAGCCACGAACCGCAGGCATAGGAGGCACCATGACCCAGCGCGCAGCACCACTGATGTGGCGCCACTCGCTCCGGTGGTGCTTGCCGCACAAACCGTGCCCAGGCCTCCGCGAGCTGTTGATTAGTTCAAACTGCGATTAATAAAGACCAGGGGGACGCTCCCCCTGAACCCCCATCCTTCTACACAAAGGGGCTAACCCCTTGTCATCCCCATTTTTCGCCGCAGCGGCGCAAGCAGAAGTTTCAGTCCTTGCGTCGGTGAATCGCCCCAAAACGCGCCATTATGTGCCTGGGGCGAACGGACCTTACTGCAGCAAGTTCCGAAAGCCCGTCGGCTGAGCCAACCATGAGACTGATCCCATGACCAAGGCACCGTATGTTCCACCCAAAGTGTGGCAGCACCTCGCTCCATCTGGTGGTGAGTTCGCCAATATCAACCGGCCGGTCGCCGGGCCAACCCACGAAAAGGAGCTGCCCGTAGGTGAGCATCCGCTGCAGCTCTACTCGCTCGCCACACCCAATGGCGTGAAAGTCACGATTCTGCTGGAAGAACTGCTAGCACTGGGGCACCGCGACGCCGAGTACGACGCCTGGCTGATTCAGATCACCGAAGGCGATCAGTTCTCCAGCGGCTTTGTCGAGATCAACCCCAACTCGAAGATTCCGGCGCTGGTGGACCGCAGTTCGGCAACACCTATCCGTGTGTTTGAGTCAGGCTCGATCCTGCTGTACCTGGCGGAAAAGTTTGCCCGGTTTCTCCCAACCGATCCGGTGGGCCGCACCGAGACCTTGAACTGGCTGTTCTGGCAAATGGGCGCAGCGCCCTACCTGGGAGGTGGCTTTGGGCATTTCTATGCGTACGCCCCGGAAAAGCTCAGATACCCGATCGATCGTTTCGCGATGGAGACCAAGCGGCAGCTGGATGTGCTGAACCGCCGACTCAGCGACCATCGATATCTGGCAGGCGACACCTACACGATCGCTGACATCGCCGTATGGCCCTGGTACGGCGCACTGGTGCGCGGGCACCTGTACTCGGCGGCTGAATTCCTTTCCGCCCATGAATACACTCACGTGCTGCGCTGGGCAGAGGAAATAGCCCAAAGGCCAGCAGTGAAACGTGGCCGGCGGGTGAATCGTGTCTGGGGTGACGAGACTGATCAGCTTCCCGAGCGCCACCGGTCGTCCGACCTGGATTAGCTCGGCTTCGTTCCATGATCTCTAGATTGGTGGTAACACGGTTGCTGCTGGCCAAAGCCGATCTCAATCAAGGCGTATGGTCACCACTTCAGCCATCAGCCTTCTGCCCCGCTTCTGCCAGCATCAACTGGCCGTAATCGGCCGATTCTGTTGAAAAACTCGCTTCAAGATTTCTGCCCACAAAAGTGCATTGCTTTCGCTGAAATCTGAGCGATCTCTCGGGGGCAGAACTGCCCTGGATTTCACGTAGCACCGCGCAAATCGGCCGCTTTTTTGGCTATGGAAAGGTGGTTCCGCCCAACACCGACTTTTTCAACACAATCAGCCAAAAGCGGACGGTCCCGTACCTGTTTAAGCGGCTCTCATTGTGAGTGTCTGAGATCTCCAGACAGGCTGGGGCGATTCATTCCAGTTCGCGCTAAAGCTTCAAATCAAGAGATACCTTCACACGCTCCATTGCTACGAATGTCCTAAACCGCCTGACGTTGCCTCCTTCAAAGAAGAGTTCACGGGTGAGTTGCTCATACTGTTTCATGTCTTTCACAGCCATGATCAAGATGAAGTCGATATCGCCGGTAACGTAGTAGCACTGCTGCACCTGGGGGCAGCTCAAAAACCGCTGGCGGATTTCGTCGAGTTGTTCCACCGCTTCGTTTTCGACCGAGACGTTCACGACGATTGTCGTGCTGACGCCAGTCAGTTCTGGCGAAAGAATGCTGCGGTCGGAAGAAATCACTCCGGTCTTGCGCAGGCGCTGCAGCCGCTTTGCTACTGCCGGTAGGGAAAGGTTTATTTGCTCGGCCAATTCCCTCATGGGAAGTTGGTTGTTCGATTGCACCAGCTCCAAAAGCAGGCGATCAAAACCGTCCACGGTAGGAGCAGCAACTTTCATGGGGATTCCTCAGTCAGCACGGTGGGAGAATTTTTATCATACCAAGGGCCAAATCAGAGACCCTTTATGAGGGCTACGAGAATACATTTCTCCCATCCTCCTCCTGCATGAAGACCGACCGATGCGTCTCTACATGAATGTTACTCAAACTCCGGCTGCTTCCTCTGCGCCGGATGCCTTCTCGCCCGTCGCCTTGGACAGCGTCTATACCAACCTCGCGCTCATCGATTACCAGGAGACCCCGCTGTACGAACTGCGTGGGTTGGCACGGCGATTGGGGGTCAGCAATATCCTGGTCAAGGATGAAGGGCAGCGTTCTTCTCTGCGCAGCTTCAAGGCCCTGGGTGGGGCACACGCGGTGGTAAGGCTGGTGCTCCAGGAAGTAGGCAAGCGCCTGGGCTGCAGCCTGCAACCAAGCGACCTAATGCGGGAAGACGTTCGAGCTGTCGCACGCACCTTGACCCTTTGCTGTGCGACTGATGGAAACCACGGCCGTTCTGTCGCGGCTGCAGCTCGCGTCGTCGGCTGCCGTTCGGTGATCTTCATTCACGAAGGTGTCAGCGAGAGCCGTGGGCAGGCGATTGGCGACCAGGGGGCCGAGGTTATCCGAGTCACTGGTAATTATGACGACTCCGTCGAGCATGCCTCCCGGATGGCCGAAGAGAACGGTTGGTACGTGGTATCCGATACTTCGTGGCCGGGTTATGAAGCCATTCCCACCTGGGTCATGCAGGGTTACCTCGTGATGGCGAACGAGGCCCTGAATCAGGCAACCGCTCTCGGCAAACCTGTCACTCATGTGTTCCTGCAGGCCGGGGTCGGCGGCTACGCGGCGGCAATCACGGCCTATCTGGTGAATGCCTTGGGTGAGCAGGCACCACGTGTGGTAGTCGTCGAGCCGGAGAATGCCGCGTGCCTCTATGCAAGCGCCGTCAAGAGAGAGTGCACTCGAATCGAGGCGCGCGACTCAACGATCATGGGCATGCTGGAGTGCTACGAACCCTCGCTGGTGGCCTGGCGAATCCTCTCCGAGCATGCGGCTGCGTTCATGACGATATCCGATGAGGCGGGTCTGCATGGCATGGCCAGAATGGCTTATCCGCTGAGCGGGGACCCGGTGATCTGTGGCGGTGAGAGCGGTGCGGCCGGGCTGGCAGGGCTGCAGTCTGCAGCAAACTCCGACATGGCAAGACAGTCCGTGGGGCTGGACGAAAACTCGGTCGTGCTGCTGTTCAACACCGAGGGGGCTACTGATGAGGTCTTGTATGAGTCGCTGTTGCTGAAGGCCAAGGCGCTGTTATGAACCGGCCCATCATCAACGGGGAACACAGGCTTTCGTGCCTGGGACACTTTGGGCGAACTGGCTGCTTTCCAGTCAGCGGCTGCATGCGCCCGACCGTGGCCGACGAGGGTGAAGGCTTCGGGAGCCGTTCGCTCCCTGACTCTGGCTAACCGAGGGCGGTACAGGTGCTGAGCGTAGGAATTGACCGCGCCCTGCGAGTCTCTGCCTCTCAGCAGCATCCCGATGTTGCAAGCGCTGGCACTTTCAATTCGCAGCCAAGCTGCAATCAATATGGTTCCGGAGTGGTCACGCTTTAGCGTTGATTGTCGCGTTGCCAATACCAGGGCGACTCGCAACGCCGATGCGTTAATTCTTGCGCATGCCAGAAAGGTAATAGAGCAGAGTTTCAAGCGGACACTTACCTGGCTGCCTCGATAATTGTTCGTTTCCTTTGCTTCGGGTTTATCTGTCGCCGCTGAAGATTAAGTAGTTCGTTCCGGCGCAACAAACATGCGACGCTAATTTTCTCCACCGCCACGTTGTTTATGCAAAGCAGAGCTGGCCTTGGCCACGCGCCAAGAAAAATGGCTCTGGATATTGGACCGGTGACAAAAGCCCGAGGGCTGGCTGAGTTTTTTTGACCGTTATCGAATATGGGATGAGTTCGTTTAAGTACTGCTGTTATTTATTAGTCTAAGGAGTAAGGCATGGGGCTCGCATTCTCCCCCGCGGAATTCGAAAGTCGCGTTTCGCGTGTTCAGGCTGAGATGAAAAATCATAATCTGGACGCGCTCTTGATCACGTCCCCAGCCAATTTCCGCTATTTCACAGGCTTGGACAGCCAGTTCTGGGAAAGCCCGACTCGTCCTTGGTTCTTCATCATCCCGGCAGACGGCATGTGCGTCGCTGTGGTTCCGGAAATTGGTGCGCCGCTGCTCAAGGGTAGTTGGATCGGCCAAACGTTGAGTTGGCCAGCTCCTCGCCCAGCGGATGAAGGCGTATCCCTGCTCAGCCAGGCCCTGCTGGCGCTACCTCGCCGCTACGGTCGAATTGGCATGGAAATGGGGCGTGAGTCGGTCGTCCGCATGCCACTCAACGATCTGTTCGCGCTAAAGGACAGCCTCAAGTCCACCACGTTGGTAGATGGATCACCTTGCATCTGGAGGGTGAGGGCGATCAAGTCCTGCGCTGAAGTCGACTACATCCGACAGTCCTGTTCCATCGTCAGTGACGCCTTCGACAAGTTGCCGTCCCATGCCCGCTGCGGCCAGACCGAACGAGAAATCTCCCAGGCTCTAGCCATCGATATCCTCGCTGGCGGTGCGCATGCCTTGCCTTTCGTGGCATCGGCGTCGGGGGCAGGTGGCTACGAGCAATTCATTTCGCGGCCGAGCGACCGCCAGATCGTCGACGGCGATGTGTTGATCATCGACGTCGGTGCAACGGTGAACGGCTATTTCTGCGACTTCGACCGGAACTTCGGTTTTGGCAACGTTGCCGATGCGGCCCTGCGTGCGAACGAGGCGGTCTGGGATGCCACCGAGGCCGCCCTGGCAGTCGCGCATCCAGGCACCAAGGTCGCCGAACTCTGGCGCACGATGATGGACGTGCTGGAACCGGCGGGGATGTTGGGCAGCAACGTTGGTCGCCTGGGCCATGGTCTGGGTCTGCAACTGACTGAGCCCCCGTCGCACATGCCGGGAGACGACACCACCCTAGAAGAGGGAATGGTCATCACGATCGAGCCTGGCATGGAGTACGCGCCAGGGAAAATGATCGCGCATGAAGAGAACGTCCATATCACGAGGTCGGGACCAGTACTGCTGACCCGACGTGCCCCCCGTGAAATGGCGATTATCACACTTTGAGGAGCCTCATCATGATCAATACCCGTGCGTTCAAAGGACTAGCTTTCTTGGCTAGTGCGTTCCTGGTTGCAAATGCCAATGCGGTCTCGGTCCAGCCTCTCAGGGAGGGCGTTCTGACCATTGGCTCCGATCTGTCCTGGGCACCCTTCGAGTACTTCGACGGTGACAAGCCGGCAGGCTTCGACATCGAGCTCATGGAGAAGATTGCCCGGGGAATGGGGTTGACGCCGGAGGTGGTGGATACGCGATTCGCGAACTTGGTTATTGGGTTATCCGGCAAGAAGTTCGACGTGATCGCCTCAGCCCTGTACATCACCCCCGCCCGCGCCGCGCAGATTGACTATGTGCCGTACCTGAAGACTGGGGGGGCGCTAATGACCCTTAAGGGAAGCGAGTACCGCCCCCAGCGGCCTGAAGACCTTTGCGGCAAGCGAGTCGCCTCGCTGAAAGGGGCCGCTTGGGTGCCAATGCTCGGCAAACTCTCAACCGAACATTGCGTTGCAGCAGGCCAAGATCCGATCGTGGTGCAGGAGTACGAGTCCTCTCCTGCCTCTGCGCAGGCGCTGCTGGCTCGGGCAGCTGATGTGCAGTTCGATGATGTTGCGGTTTCCCAAATGCTGGTGAAGCAGACTCGGGGAAGGCTGGAAATTACCTCTAACGAGCTTCTCGAGCCGGTCGTGATCGGACTCGGTGTGGCGAAGGGTAATACCGAACTGCTTAAGGCGCTAACCGACCAACTCGATCAACTGAGGAAAAGCGGTGAGTACCAGGCATTGTTGGCCGAGTACAACCTTCAGGAACCTACCGCTGAAGAAATCACCGCAGCGTACGTTGAAAAATAACAATTAAGTTTCCAGGCGAGTTCAATGCTCGCCTAGGAAATACCGCCCTTGGGGAGCCAATTTCTGATGATTTTCGATTGGAGTTATGCGTTAAGCCTTTTTGCCAATAAATCCTTCTGGGCAGCGACCTGGACCGTTATTCAACTAAGCGTCGCCTCATGGCTACTCGGAATTTTGCTGGGTTTCGCTCTGGCGTTGGCAAAACAGTCGTCGTACCGCTCCTTGAGCGCTGCCGCGGGATCATACATCTGGTTCTTTCGCAGTCTCCCACTGTTGGTCCTGTTGGTCTTCATCTACAACGTCCCCCAAGTGTTTCCATCCACCAGCGCTTGGCTCGGAAACTCCTTCATCGCCGGGCTCGTCGCAATGGTACTCAGCGAGGCCGCCTATATTGCCGAAATCCACCGCGGTGGCCTGCTGGCAGTACCGAAAGGACAGGTGGAAGCCGGCAAGGCGCTGGGCATTCGCTTTTTCGGTATTCAACGGATGATTGTGGTGCCGCAGGCATTTCGTATAGCCCTTCCGAGCCTCATCAACGAGTACATCTCGATCGTAAAACTGACTTCGTTAGTTTCGGTCATCTCGCTGGCCGAACTCCTGTTGGTTGGTGAGCGGCTCTATACCCAGAACTTCCTCATCCTGGAGACGCTGGCTGCGGTGGCGTTTTACTACGTCCTGATCGTGACCGTTTTTGGGCTCGCCCTAAAGGCTCTGGAGCGCAAGCTGGATATCACCCGACGAACCCCAAGCATAGCACCAGAACTGGGGGCGACAGCGGCGCAGGTCAGCTTCCACACTAGGCTGGAGCCCAAGGGTGAGTATGCGCTGGAACTGCGTAAAGGACTTAAATCCTACGGTTCCAACGAGGTACTGAAGGGAGTAGACCTGAAGGTGAAATGGGGCGAGGTCGTCTCCATCATCGGCCACTCCGGGTCGGGTAAAACGACCCTTATTCGTTGCCTGAACGGTCTTGAGACCCTCAACGGCGGTACTGTCTTGTTGCAAGGCGAACCCTTCTTGCGCGGTAGCGAAGAGGCAGAGAAATCGCACCGAACCCGACGGAATCAGGCGCGGATCGTTCACGTGGGTATGGTGTTTCAGAGCTTCAATCTCATCGCGCATCGAACCGTGCTGCAGAACGTGATGATGGGCCCGCTCTATCACGAGCATGACAGCCGTGAATCCATCCGACGCCTGAGTCTGGCTATGCTGGCCAAGGTCGGACTCATCGAGCACGCCTACAAGTATCCCCACCAGCTTTCAGGCGGGCAGCAGCAACGTGTGGCGATCGCACGGGCCCTCGCGATGCAGCCTGCAGTGATGCTCTTCGATGAGCCCACGTCTGCACTTGATCCCGAGCTCGTTGGCGAGGTGCTCAAAGTTATCAGCCAACTCGCGGAAGAAGGGATGACAATGGTCATCGTCACTCACGAAATGAGCTTTGCCTTCGGCGTGTCGGATCGAGTGGTCTACATGGAGCATGGCCAGGTCATACACGACGCTCGGCCGGAGGAACTCCTGCAACAGGCCGGTTCATCACGACTAGAGAAGTTCATCGCAGCTGTAAAGCAGGTGGCCTGATGCGAACTAGGTATGACCTGTATCGGGTCCCCCTGCGGCGGACAACGACAGCGCATCGCCATGGGCAACGCTTCACCCACTCGGACAGCGCCCGCGTTCGTCAATTATCTCTCGCTATCGCGCAGCGGCGGCCTAGTAACCGGCCGCTGAGCAGGCCATGCGCCGAGGAGGTCTCTCGGGAGATTGGGCGCCCGCCTGATACCACAGCGACCTCGCCGGCCCTGGATTATCTACTTGGAGTCCCCGAACAATGCATATCGAATCCGCATTCCAGCAACGTCTCGTCGAATGGCGCCACCACCTTCACCGAAATCCGGAGATAGGGTTCGAGGAGGTCAATACTTCCGACTTCGTTGCGGATGCGCTCCAGGCAATGGGGCTGGAGGTCCATCGTGGTATCGGTGGCACTGGCCTGGTGGCCAACCTGAGCGTTGGGAACAGCCCGGCGGCGATCGGTATTCGTGCGGATATGGATGCATTGCTCATCCATGAGGCTGCTCCAGAACGCAGCCATGCTTCCTGCATCAAGGGGAAAATGCATGCCTGCGGTCACGACGGGCACATGGCCATGGTGCTGGGCGCCGCCGAACTGCTGAGTGCCCGACGCGATTTCAACGGCACAGTCCGCTTCATCTTTCAGCCCGCAGAGGAGCATGGGCGAGGTGCCAAAGCAATGATGGCCGATGGATTATTCGAGCGTTTCCCCGTGGATGCCATCTATGGCGCCCACAACATGCCTGGCATACCTGCCGGCCACATCGGGACGCGAGCGGGTGGAATCATGGCGAGCGAGGACAACTTCGTCATTCGCATCAAGGGCAAAGGCACCCATGCGGCCAGACCGCATATGGGGATAGACCCCATGGTGGTCGGGGCCGAGATCATTCTGGCGCTACAGACGATCGTATCGAGAAATCTCGACCCCAGTCTGCCCGCGGTCATTTCCTGCACCGAATTCATCACCGACGGGATTCGAAATGCCATACCGACGCATGTAACCATCAAGGGTGACACTCGCAGCTACAGCCCAGAGGTCCAGCAACTCCTGGAGCATCGAATGCGGGAGATCAGCGAAGGTATCTGCGCCATTCATGGCGCCGCGTGCGAGTTTGAGTACACACATGAATTCGTGCCAACCGTTAACTGGGCCGCCAATACCGCCATCGCTGTCGAAGCGGCGCGTAACGTGGTCGGCAGTGCGTCACTGGACGCGGATGTCCAGCCCGTGATGATCTCCGAAGATTTCGGCGCGTTCATCCAGAAGGTGCCAGGGTGTTTCGTCTTCATCGGTAATGGCGCATCCGGGCAAGACGGAGCGGTCCCGCTCCACAACGCCACCTACGATTTCAACGACGCCATCTTAGCCACTGGTGCCCGCTACTTTGCCGAGCTCGCGCGAGTTAGTTTGCCGCGCTGAGGTGACTGGATGCCGTGAGGCGAGCAGGTGTCGCGGCCATGCGGTCGCTGTGCATCTGTCCGCCGCTGACCAGGAGCGAGTCGGTTGCAGCGAAGCAGACAGCGGCAGTGGGCCGCGACAGCGGGAATTGATTAGGGGCCATAGTGGCGTCGCCTCAGCCGAGGCAGAACGCCACGGGCATTCTGCCTGGTCTGACAGTCCCCCTACCCCACCTTGCATTGATCGCGTCCACCACCGCCATGGCCTTGCTGGCCCGCTCGGGCTGGACGAGCGCAAACAGGTCCGGCGTGAATTCACCTGGTTGGCGTAGATCCATCAGCAACACTTCCGCCTTGCTGAAGGCGAAGCCGGGACGGTAGATCAGTTCCAAGCCGTCGGACTCAGCCTTCGTGATTAAGCGGGTATCGCCGGTGGGATATGCCCGACTTCGGCTCGCGGGAGTCACGCCGAACGCCTCAACTGCTGCGGCAGAACCGTGGAGCCTGGACCTGTCGAAAGTGAACTGATATGCGACCGAGGGGACCATCGAACAGGGATTTACCACCCAGAATGCTTCGCCGCGTGAGGAATCGGCGCAGCGGCAAGCTCTGGGTGGGCTACTACTACGACGGGCGCGACGAAAACGGTAGGCGAAAGGAGATTCCACTCGGGACCGATCTGGACGAGGCCAGGATCGAATGGGCACGCCTGGAGCGGAAGGTAATACCGAAGCCTCAACACCTGATGGGTGCGATTTTCGACAAGTTCGAGCGGGAAATCATCCCGGGGAAGAAACCGCGCCCCCAACAGGACAACCGGAATGAGCTTAAACAGTTGCGAAAGGCCTTCGAATCGGCGCCGATCAATGCCATCACGCACATCTCGGAAGAATTCCTGCTGGTAGGCCAAGGCAAAACTGGCCAGCGCCTGCGCATCCGGCTCACCGATGGAGGGAAGGCCACAGGGCTTGGGGCATTCCTGGATGACCTGCTCGAACGGCGAGCCTTGAACGGCATCAAAGGCTCACACCTGATCACGAACACCAGCGGCCTGCGCATGAGCTACCCGATGCTGCGGAACCGCTGGGATGAGGCACGCGCGGAAGCTGCCAGGAGGACTGCTGAAGATTGAAAAATGGATCTGGTGGAACATATCCGACAGTTCCAGTTCCGCGATATTCGTCCGAAAGCGGCGAGCGAGATCGACGACCTGGGTCATGCCAGTCGACTGCTTGGGCACTCAAAAGAGCAGATCACCAAGACCGTCTACAGGCGCGTCGGCGAGATTGTCGAACCCACCAGATGCCCCTTGGTTGCGGAAACTACACTTTCCGAAAGGCAAGAAAAAGCCCCGTAGACTTTTGATCTACGGGGCTTTTTAGATGGAGGCCGAAGTCGGAATCGAACCGGCGTACACGGATTTGCAATCCGCTGCATGACCACTCTGCCATCCGGCCTAAACGATAACGCCGCTTGCGGCGGCGTCATCGCGTGAAACTGGAGCGGGAAACGAGACTCGAACTCGCGACCCCGACCTTGGCAAGGTCGTGCTCTACCAACTGAGCTATTCCCGCTTTGTCGTGTTGACGGGCGCCATTCTATAGATTCATGAACAGCCGTCAACCCCTTGATTCAAAAAAACTTTTATTTTCCCTTCGGGTCCGTGCTGAGGTGCGGCAGGGCCGCCAGCAGGTAGTGCAGCATCGACCAGAGCGTCAGGGCCGCGGCCAGGATAAGCAGGAAATAACCGATCGCCACCCAGAAGGTGAACAGCGGTGGGTTAGCCAGCAGGATGACCAGTGCCAGCATTTGCGCGGCTGTCTTCCATTTGCCCAGGCTGGATACAGCCACATGGGCACGAGCGCCAAGCTCTGCCATCCACTCGCGCAAGGCCGATACCACGATCTCGCGACCGATGATGATCGCCGCCGGCAAGGACAGCCAGAGGTTGTGATGCTCCTCCACGAGTAGAACCAGCGCCACCGCCACCATCAGCTTGTCAGCAACCGGGTCGAGGAAAGCGCCGAAGGGCGTGCTCTGCTGCCAGCGCCGGGCCAGGTAACCATCGAACCAGTCAGTGATCGCCGCAATGGCGAAAACTGCGCTGGCTGCCAGGTAGCTCCAGGAGAACGGCAGATAGAAGAGCAGTATGAAAACGGGAATGAGCAGTACGCGAAGAACGGTGAGCAGGTTAGGAATATTCATCGTTACGGCTGGTTTTGAAGGAAGGCCGCATTCTACTCGCTGTGCAGGGCTGCATAAATCGACTCAGCAAGCTTTTTGCTGATACCGGGTGCCTTGGCGATTTCCTCGATGCTGGCCCGACTGAGTTCCTGCAGTCCACCAAAATGCTTGAGCAGCTCCCGACGGCGCTTAGGCCCTACCCCGGCCACCTCTTCCAGGCTGGACGTGCGACGCGCTTTGCCACGTCGTGCACGGTGCCCGGTGATGGCAAAGCGGTGCGCCTCGTCGCGGATCTGCTGGATCAGATGCAGTGCAGGCGAATCCGCCGGCAAGGTGAACTCGTGGGCTGCATCGTTGAGGTAGAGGGTTTCGAAGCCTGGCTTGCGGGTGACGCCCTTGGCGACGCCAAGCAGAATCAACTCGGGCACTGCCAGCTCCCTGAGCACTTCCTGAGCCATGGCGAGTTGGCCTTTGCCACCGTCCACCAGCAAAATGTCAGGTAACTTGCCCTCCCCCTCCTTCAACTTGCTGAAACGACGCGACAGCGCCTGGTGCATGGCTGCGTAGTCGTCTCCAGCGGTAACGCCTTCGATGTTGTAGCGACGATAGTCCGACTTCAGCGCGCCCTCAGGCCCAAACACCACGCATGAAGCCACGGTGGCTTCTCCGCTTGAATGGCTGATGTCGTAGCACTCCAGTCGCTGCGGCGTCTCATCCAGGCCAAGGGCCTCGGCTAGCGCTTCGAAACGTGCCGCAGTGTGTTGCCGGTTGGCCAGCCGCGCGGCCAAGGCCTGTTCGGCGTTGGTGACGGCCAGCTGTTGCCAGCGCGCACGGGTACCACGCACCCGATGGCTGATATCCAGCTCACGACCGCGCAACTCGACCAGCGCGGCGATCAGCGTCGGGAAGTCTTCGTGAGTCGTGTTGACGATCAATTCACTGGGCAGGTCCCGGTCGTGATTGCTCAGGTAGTACTGGGCAATGAACGCCACCAGCACATCGGCAGCTTCTTCTTCGATACCAACCTGCGGGAAAAAGTGCTTGCTGCCCAGGACACGGCCACCGCGCACACTGATCAAATGCACGCACGCTCCACCCGGTGTCGCGATCGCAGCCACCACATCGATGTCGCCGGTGCCACCTTCCATGCTTTGCTGGTCCTGCACTCGGCGCAGGATGGCGATCTGGTCACGCAGCTCGGCAGCCCGCTCGAAATCCAGCCGTTGCGCCGCGGCTTCCATCTCGACGGAAAGCTCTTGGCTCAAGACGTTACTACGCCCCTCGAGGAACATCACCGAGTGACGCACGTCCTCGGTGTATTCAGCCGGGTCTACCAGCCCCACGCAAGGGGCCTTGCAACGCTTGATCTGGTACTGCAGGCAGGGCCGGGTGCGATTCTTGTAGTAGCTGTCTTCGCACTGACGAACCAGGAACGCCTTCTGCAGCAGGTTGAGGCTTTCGCGAATAGCACCCGCACTGGGGTATGGTCCGAAATAACGCCCTTTCTGCTTCTTCGCCCCACGGTGAATGCTCAGCCGCGGGAAATCGCCGTCGCTGAGGTGTACGTAGGGATAGGACTTATCGTCCCGCAGCAGGATGTTGTAGGGCGGCCGCCATTCCTTGATCAGCGTCTGCTCCAGCAGCAGCGCTTCGGTCTCATTGGCAGTGATGGTGGTCTCGACCTGGACGATACGCGCTACCAGGGCGGCGGTCTTGGGCGCCAGGCCAGTCTTTCGGAAGTAGCTGGCAAGGCGCTTCTTCAGGTTCTTCGCCTTGCCTACATAAAGCAGTTTGCCGCCCGCATCGAGCATCCGGTAAACACCCGGACGACCGCTGCAGGCGGCAAGGAACGCACTCGCGTCGAAGGATTCGGACATCTTAGCTGACGGCGTCTACCATGCCGTGTCGAACAGCCAGCAGCGCCAGCTCCACGTCGCTGGAAATGGCAAGCTTGTCGAAGATCCGGTAGCGGTAGGTATTCACTGTCTTCGGCGACAGACAGAGCTTGTCGGAAATACTCTGCACTTTCTGGCAGTTGGCGATCATCAGGGCGATCTGGATTTCGCGCTCCGACAGCAGATCAAAGGGCGAACCACTGGCCTGGGGCTGGAAGGACTTGAGCGCCAGTTGCTGGGCAATCTGCGGACTGATGAAACGGTGGCCGGCGAAGACCTGGCGAATCGCCTGGATCATTTCTTCCAGAGCAGCACCCTTGGTCAGGTAACCCGCCGCGCCAGCCTGCAACAACCGGGTCGGGAATGGATCTTCCTCGCAAGCGGTCACCGCCACGACCTTGAGGTCCGTGTGGCTACGCAGGAGCTTGCGAGTCGCCTCGAGCCCGCCGATGCCAGGCATTTTGACATCCATCAGGACCACATCGGGCTTGAGTTCCCGTGCTTTTTTCAGGGCTTCCTCGCCGCTGTCGGCCTGCCCTACCACCTGCAGGCCGTCGACATCGGCCAGCATGCGGGTAATCCCCGTTCTAACAAGATCGTGGTCATCGACCACCAGCACCCTAATCAAGCGACACCTCTCAGTGCATCGCGCGCTGCCTTGGCAGCAAGCTTGTTCAAATGAGGCTCACATTAGCAAATGACCGGAGAATGACCTAGCGCCAGATGCATTTGCCGTCAAACGATCAGCGCCAATTTATCAACCAATGAAAGCCATGCATATGACTTCGCAGACGCCGCGCGCCAGAAAAACCCCAATAATCACAATGCACTATCGAGCTTTTCAATGAAGAGGATGAAGACATGGAGGCAGCCAATGCGAGGGCGCCCCTGTTAAGCCAGGGACACCCTCGTGCTTCTCAGGAAGCCGCGTTCCATTCGCGGTCTACATGGTTCAGCGTAGAGAGGATGTGCTTCGGACCGGTCAGTGCCGGCGCCATGGTCCAGCGCTCGTAATTGTCGTTCCCCATACGCACGAGACCGGTATGACTGGTCAGATTGCGATCGACCTCAGGGTCAACGTCATAGAAGCCCAGGCTGAAACGAATGGCCTCGATATCTTCCGGGTCTCCGGTAAGGAACTCCCAGCCCCGGCCGATGTGGTACTTCTCGACATAGGCCTTGAGCTCATCGGGCGTATCCAGCAGCGGCTGCAAGGTGATGGAGTGCATGAACACACTCCGCCCTACCCGGTCACCCAGCAGTTGCTGGAACTGGCGCAAGTTTGCCGTCATGGTCGGGCATTTGCCGGTGCACTGCGTGTACATCATGTTGAAGGTAACCACCTTGCCGCGGATGAGGTCGTCGTAAAACCTCACTTTGCGACCTGCGTGGGTGTAAAGCGTGACATTGGGAAAGGGAATCGCCCCGGCACTGCGTGCTGAAGCGGTATCGACCAGGCCACCACTGCCGCGAGTGGCGGCCCAACCAGCCAGCAAGGCAGCCGCGCCACCGAAGCCAGCCAGCATCTTTCTTCGCGTGTTCATGATGATTCCTCCCACCTCGAAGTTGCCCTGCATTGGCTTCAGACGATGTCCCAGCGCAGCATCATGGCGTGGTCTTCGTGGATCAGGTTGTGGCAGTGCATGGGGTACTTGCCCTTGTAGTCGCGGAAGCGCAGGAACACCCGCAACGTGGTAAGAGGCTCGACCACAAAGACATCCTTGCGCCCCCGTTCGTGGACCGGGATGGGCACACTGACGCCCTTGACGATCTTCTGCAGGATTCGTCCTTCCTCGAAGTGAATATGAATGGGATGGCTCCAGCCATCGTTGACGTTGGAGAGCTCCCAGATCTCATAACCGCCCTTGGGTATCTGTGCCCGCGGACTGTTCACATCGACGAACTTCCCGTTGATCGCCCACATGCCCTTGTCGCGCTCGAAGATCCAGCGCCGTACCGGCGCTGAGCTGATCTCCGCCTGGGTGATCAGAGGCAGAGGTCGCAAGGTACTTGGAACCCGACTCAAATCCTGGGCCGGCGGGTAACGGTCAACAATGATTTTCAGCACCCGGTCGCCAGGTTCCTTGATGTCCTTCGGTAGCCGGGTTTCTATCTGACGCATGCGGTTAACCAAATACAACTGGGTCCCGATCACGTACTTCGAGAAGTCGACCACTATGTCCGCGCGCTCAGCCACGCCCAGGGTCACATTGGTCTGGTTGAGCAGCGGAGCCGGGAACAAGTTGCCGTCATTGGAGATGTGGGTGAACCTCTGCAACACGTTCGTCGGCGATACCAGGGCGAAGTTGTAGAAGCGGCTCGGACCGGTATTCAGCAGACGGAAACGGTACTTGCGTGCCGCGACCCGCAACACCGGCTCGATGCGACCATTTACCGCCACCTTGTCACCCAGCACGCCCTCCGGATTGACCTGGTCATAGAACAGCCTTCCGTTCGCATCGAAACGCCGATCATTGAAATTGAGCGGATAGTCGTACGGGTGACTCGGCAGGCGCAAAGCACTGGGGTTCGGATCAGCCTCATTGCCCGAGTCCAACTCGTCGAAGAGGTAGTAAAACCCTGCCAGCCCGAGATAAAGGTTGGGCGCAGTGAAATCCAGGGTGTGATCGTGATAGAAGAGCGTGCCCAAAGCCTCGGTCGGATCACCCAACAAGTCCTGGCGAGCCTCGAAGCCGGCCTTGACATTGGAATAGAGGTGATCCTTGAAGCGACCATTGGCCGACAATGTCGGGCCATGCTTGTTGGGGCTGTAGTAGTCGCCTGGAAAACCATCGCTTTCCGACCCGCAATGCAGATTGTGCAGGTGGGTGGAAATCTCTGGGGTACCGAACCCCACATGGTTCTGCGGCAGCTTGTTGTGGATGCGGCAGATCAAAGGACGCCCGTAGCGCGCAAAAAAAGTTGCGCTGGGCATGGTCCAATCCGGATTGCTGTTGGCCTGATAGCCCCAGATTCGCTGCGGCGGGTAGGACGGGCTATAGACCCAGTCGTTTCGCTCCGTCGCACTGATCTCGTAAAGCAATGCACCTGGCGCGAACTGCGCCCAGCGCTGATGGGGATTACGCCCCGCCTCACCAGCAGCGATATTGGCGACTTCAGTCGGCGCAGGGCTCAGAGACGACACTGTTCCCAGTGGATTCACTTGCCTGGGCAACTCGTGGGCCCAGGGCACAGTGGGTGGACTCGGCGGAAATACAGGTACCGCAGTTTCCGACTGGGCCCTAGTACCCGTCATCAGTAGCGGCGCCGCCATAGTCGCTGCCGTCAGTTTCAGAAATTTCCGTCTCCCCTCGCCGTCAGCCAGATCCTTGGGCCGACCTGTCGCGTGCTCGCTGTCAGGGCATTTCATGACTCTCTCCAGTTGCTGACCTTCGACACTGGACGGACGCCTGAAGGCATCTCTGATGGAAACTGCACCAGTGAAGACATGGGCTATTTGAGCTGTTGCTCATCTTGTTTAGCGCCGCAGAATGTCAATAACCTGACTAAAGTACATATGTTACGAAATGTAAACGCCACACAGTCAACGTAATGACACGCCTGTCCGCCAAGCTCGAAAAGTGCAGCAAAAGACGCGAAATATTCGCGCGGCCACCACCGTAGACTCCGATGGGACCTGATCGAAAGGAAGCTGGCGCCGTGTAGCCAACAGCCTCCCGAGGGGCTGTGGACCACGGCACGCCCATGCCAGTACGTCCGGGAAGCGCAAGTGCGACTGCTGAAGTGCCAGAGTCGCTGAAATGATCCGTAGCGACTGGGTGGTTGCGAGATCAGCCAACTCTGGCTATCAAAAATGTTCCACTTCTTTCCCTACAAGGAGTTCCACCATGAGTGCACGCTTCTCGGTGAAAAGAATCCCGCGAGCAGACGCCAGAGGAATCAGAAATAGCGAAGTTCTCGGAGGAACGGCGATGGATGCTTACTGGTACCGCATCATCGACAGAGCGACTGGCGACTACGTCGGCACCAAACATCAGGACGAGACCCTGGCCAACAACGAGTGCGAAAAGCTGAACACCAGGACGTGAGCCACACAAACGTATTTTGCCAGCCCCAGAAACGAAAAAGCCCCGTGAATCGGGGCTTCTCTGTATTTAAGATGGCGGAGGCGGTGAGATTCGAACTCACGGAAGAGTCTCCCCTTCGGCGGTTTTCAAGACCGCTGCCTTAAACCACTCGGCCACACCTCCGCTTGCGCGGGGCGCCATAGTACCGGAACGCAACACGCTGTCAAACTCTTGCATTTGGCCCTTCTCACGCCTCTGATAATATCCAGGTCTGACCAAGGTCACGGAAACCAATCTCGGGAGTGTCGCGATGAACGAACAGAACTTTGCCCTCAACCCTACGCAGGCGGAGCAGCTGGAAGTCAGCCGCATCCTGCGCAACACGTACGGGCTTCTGGCCCTGACCCTTGCGTTCAGCGGTTTGGTTGCCTACGTCGCCCAGCAGATGCGCGTGCCGTACCCCAGTATCTTTGTGGTGCTGATCGGTTTCTACGGGCTGTTCTTCCTCACGGTGAAGCTGCGCGATTCGGCCTGGGGTCTCGTGTCCACCTTCGCGCTGACCGGCTTCATGGGCTACACCCTGGGTCCGATCCTCAATATGTACCTCGGAATGCCCAACGGCGGCGAGGTGGTCAGCTCAGCCTTCGCCATGACCGCCCTGGTGTTCTTCGGCTTGTCGGCATACGTGCTTACCACCCGCAAGGACATGAGCTTCCTTGGTGGTTTCATCACCGCCGGGTTCTTCGTCCTGATCGGTGCCATGCTGGCCAGCTTCTTTTTCAACATTAGCGGCCTGCAACTGGCGATCAGCGCTGGTTTCGTGGTGTTCTCGTCGGTCTGCATCCTGTACCAGACCAGCGCCATCATCCATGGCGGCGAGCGCAACTACATCATGGCCACCATCAGCCTGTACGTTTCCATCTACAACCTCTTCATCAGCCTGCTGCAACTGGTTGGCGTATTCAGCAGCGACGATTGATCGCCAACCAACTCCTCGGACTAGCCCGCTTCGGCGGGCTTTTTTCTGTCCGGGCGGGAAAAAGAACGCGTCTGGCCGTATCATTCCAGCAGTTTTCCCGTCATCCGAGCGACCATGAAATTCGCCATCGCCCTCTTTGCGCCACCCCATGCGCCCTCCTCGCGTCGCGCCCTGCGCTTCGCTGAAGCCTGTCTGGCCGGCGGGCACGAAATCGTCCGCTTGTTCTTCTATCAGGATGGTGTGCATAGCGCCTCCGCCAATGTCGTCGCCCCGCAAGATGAACCCAACCTCTCCGCGGAATGGAGCGAGTTCGTACGCAAGCACGAGTTGGACGGCGTGGTCTGCATTGCCGCGGCACTGCGCCGCGGCGTGCTGAGCCAGGAAGAAGCGCAGCGCTATGAACGGCCCGCGGCGAATCTGGCCGAAGGCTGGGAACTGTCCGGCCTGGGTCAGCTTCATGAAGCTGCCCAGATGGCCGACCGCCTCGTCAGCTTCGGAGGCAACTGAGATGAAATCCATGCTGATCATCAGTCGCCAAGCGCCCTGGAGCGGCCCCGGTGCCCGCGAAGCGCTGGACATCGCCCTTGCAGGTGGCGCCTTCGATTTGCCACTCGGATTGCTGTTCCTCGACGACGGGGTCTTCCAGCTCGTCGCCCAACAGCAGCCGACGGCACTCCAGCAGAAGGACCTGACCGCCAACCTCCAGGCGCTCTCCCTGTTTGGCGTGGAGTCGCTCTACGCCTCTGCGCGCAGCCTGCAGGAACGTGGCCTGGACAGTGCCGCCCTGAACCTCACAGTAGATGTCCTCGACGACAGCGCCCTGACCACTCTTATCAACCGCTACGACCAGGTGCTCACTCTCTGATGGCCACCCTGCACATCCTCTCTCACTCGCCCTTTGCCGACAGCCGGATGGGTAGTTGCCTTCGCCTGCTGGGAGCCGGTGATGGCTTGCTGCTCAGCGGTGATGCCGTCTATGCCCTTCAACCTGGCAGCATCGCTCGCCAGGCCTTGGAGCTGATGCCCGACTCCGTCACCCTGCATGCACTCGCCGAAGACCTGGATGCCCGTACTCTGGCCGACCTGCCGGAGCGTCTGAACGCAGTGGATTACCCGGCCTTCGTCGCGTTGTGTTGTCACTACGACAAGGTGAACAGTTGGCTATGAGCGAATTACTGATCGAAGGCCACAGCATCCCGCTGGACAAGGACGGCTACCTTCAGCAGCTGACTGACTGGAGTCCTGCGGTGGCCAATGCCCTGGCTGCCCGCGAAGAACTGGAATTGCAGCCGGAGCACTGGGAAATCATCGAGCTGCTGCGCGGTTTCTATATCGAGTTCCAGCTCTCTCCGGCCAACCGTCCGCTGGTCAAGTACGTGGCGCAGAAGCTCGGCCCGGACAAGGGTAACAGTCTGCACCTCAATCGCCTCTTCAAAGGCGCACCGGCCAAGCTTGCCGCCAAGCTCGCCGGCCTACCGAAGCCGACCAACTGCCTATGAATCTCGTCACCCCACCGGAACATCCCTTCGCCCAATTCGTCCGAATCCTCGGCAAGGGCAAGCGCGGCGCACGCAATATGACCCGCGAGGAAGCCCGCGAAGCCATGGGCATGCTCCTAGACGGCGAAGTTGAAGACACTCAGCTCGGCGCTTTCCTCATGCTCCTGCGGCACAAGGAAGAAAACGCCGAGGAACTGGCCGGCTTCACCGAAGCCTTCCGACAACGCAATCTGGCACCACAAATTCCCGTCGACCTGGATTGGCCGAGCTACGCCGGTAAAAAGCGCCATCTGCCGTGGTACTTGTTGGCTGCCAAGGCGCTTGCCGACAGCGGTGTGCGCATCCTGCTCCACGGTGGCGGCGCCCATACGGCCGGCCGTCTCTACAGTGAGCAGCTACTGGAGCTGCTGGACATTCCGCTTTGCCATGACTGGCAAGAAGTGGCCAATGCCCTCGACGAGCGCCGACTGGCATTCATTCCGCTGGGCGCCTGGGCACCTCAACTGCAACGCATGATCGACCTGCGTAACACGCTTGGCCTGCGCTCGCCCATCCACTCCCTTGCCCGCATCCTGAATCCGCTCGGTGCTCGCTGCTGCCTGCAGAGCATCTTCCACCCGGGCTACCAGGCGGAACACCGCGAAGCCAGCCAACTCCTGGGCGATCACGCCATCGTGATCAAGGGGGAAGGTGGTGAGATCGAAGTCAATCCCGATGGCACCTGCCACCTCTACGGAACCACCGATGGCGACGCCTGGGACGAAGAATGGCCGCCGCTCTCCGCACAACGCCACGTAAAGCCGGACAGCCTGGACGCCAACCAGTTGGTCGCCGTATGGCGCGGCGAATGCGAGGATGATTACGGCCGCCTGGCCGTTCGCTCCACTATGGCGCTTGCCCTGCGCGGCCTGGGCTCAGCACGAGAAGAGGCCTTTGCCAAAGCTGATCAACTCTGGGCGGAGCGCAAGGTATCGATCTGATTGATCATTAGAACCACCAATTTGCGCTTTTCCATCGAAGCGCCGCCGATAAACTGGCTCCAGAACTCAACTTCGGAGACCGACCATGGGCCTGCTGATTGATGGAAAATGGCATGACAAGTGGTACGACACCGCCAAGGACGGCCGCTTTCAACGTGAAAGCGCTCAGCGACGGAACTGGATCACTGCCGACGGCTCGCCTGGCCCTTCAGGTATCGGCGGCTTCCCCGCCGAATCGGGCCGCTATCACCTCTACGTGTCCCTGGCCTGCCCGTGGGCACACCGAACCCTGATCTTCCGCAAGCTGAAGGGCCTGGAATCACTGATCGACGTATCGGTGGTGAGTTGGCTGATGCTGGAGCAAGGCTGGACCTTCGACCCGCAGTTCGGCTCGACCGGAGACAAGCTGGACGGGCTGGCGTACCTGCACCAACGCTATACGCGGGACAGTCCCAACTACAGCGGCCGTGTGACAGTACCGCTGCTGTGGGACAAGCAGACCGACAGCATCGTCAGCAATGAATCATCCGAGATCATCCGGATGTTCAATGGCGCCTTCGATCACCTGACCGGCAATCACCTGAACTTCTATCCGCAAGCACTGCGTCCCGAGATCGATGCGCTCAACGATCGAATCTACCCGGCCGTAAACAACGGCGTCTATCGCGCGGGCTTCGCCACTACCCAGGACGCTTACGAAGAGGCTTTCCACGCCCTGTTCGACGAACTGGATCAACTGGATACCCTACTGGAAACCCGACGTTACCTGACGGGTGAGCGAGTCACAGAAGCGGATTGGCGTCTGTTCACCACCTTGATCCGTTTCGACGCTGTCTACCACGGCCACTTCAAGTGCAACCTGCGGCGCCTGGAGGATTACGCCAACCTCTCAGGTTGGCTGCGCGAGCTGTACCAATGGCCGGGCGTAGCAGAGACGGTGAACTTCACACACATCAAGCACCACTACTACGCCAGCCATCGCACGATAAATCCCACGGGCGTGGTGCCTCTGGGGCCGATACAGGACTTCAGCCGCCCCCATGGTCGTGGGCATCTGAAAGCACGGCCAGTGGCGATGAGGGATCAGACCGCGGCCTGACCGCCCTCGAACCAGGCCAACTTTTCGCGCAGGGTTACCACTTCGCCCACGATCACCAGGGTAGGTGCGTGGACCTCGTGCTCAGCCACCAGTTGCGGCAAGTTGGCCAGCGTGCCGGTGAATACGCGCTGCCGGCTGGTGGTGCCTTGCTGCACCAGCGCAGCCGGAGTTTCGGCCGCGCGACCATGCTTGATCAACTGCTCGCAAATCAACGGCAGACCCACCAGCCCCATGTAGAACACCAGAGTCTGGCCAGGTGCGGTCAAATCCCTCCAGGGCAGATCGCAACTACCGTCCTTCAGGTGGCCGGTGACGAAACGCACGGATTGCGCATAGTCGCGGTGAGTCAGCGGAATACCCGCATAGGCAGAGCAGCCGGAAGCAGCAGTGATGCCGGGCACGACCTGGAAGGGAATGCCATTGGCTGCCAGCTCTTCGATCTCTTCGCCACCTCGACCGAAGATAAAGGGGTCACCGCCCTTCAGGCGCAACACACGCTTGCCCATCTTGGCCTGTTCGATCAGTAGGCGATTGATTTCATCCTGAGGCAAAGCGTGGTCGGCGCGGCGTTTGCCGACATAGACGCGCTCGGCATCGCGGCGGCAGAGTTCGATGATGGCCGGCGCGACGAGACGGTCGTAGAGCACCACATCGGCCTGCTGCATCAAGCGCAAGGCGCGGAAGGTCAGCAAGTCGGGATCACCCGGCCCCGCGCCCACCAAATAAACCTCACCCAGGGCCTTGGGAGCGCCTCCGGCAACTCGTTCAGCCAGCAGACGCTCAGCTTCAGCGCCCTGCCCGGCCAACATGCGCTCGGCCACCGGCCCCTGGAAAACTTCCTCCCAGAACACCCGACGTTGCTGCACATCAGGAAGCAGGGTCTTTACCTGGTTGCGGAACTTCTTCGCCAACCCGGCCAGTTGACCGTAAGCGGCGGGAATCCAGGTTTCGATCTTGGCACGGATCAACCGCGCCAGGACGGGGGCGTCACCGGCGCTGGAAACCGCAACAATCAGCGGCGAACGGTCGACAATAGCGGGAAAGATCACGCTGCAGAGTTTGGGGGCATCCACCACGTTGACGGGAATGCCGCGCGCCTGGGCCTGGCGCGACACTTCGGCATTCAACGCTTGATCATCACTGGCGGCGATTGCCAGCACACAGGCATCGAGGTCCACAACCTGGTACCCACGCAAATGGGATTCACCGCCACTTTGCTCGACCATTTCCAGCAATTGCGCGTCGATCTGCGGCGCGACCACCCGGAGACGCGCACCGGCATCCACCAGCAGACGCGCCTTGCGCAGGGCCACTTCGCCCCCACCGACCACGAGCACCTGGCGCCCTTGAAGATTGTGGAACAGCGGGAGGAAATCCATAGCAGCGCCTTCTAGCAATAACGGGTGGAGGTAGAGCTTGAACGGCCACCGCCCGCGTGCAGCCTGGCTGCGACGCGGGCGGTTGGGCGTTCTATCGCCCCTGCCTGGCAGGGGGCGGGCAATCAGCCGATGACTTCGATACCACCCATGTAGGGCTTGAGCACATCGGGCACACGGATACTGCCATCAGCCTGCTGATAGTTCTCCAGCACGGCGACCAAGGTACGGCCGACGGCGAGGCCGGATCCATTCAGGGTGTGTACCAGTTCGGGCTTGCCGGTTTCCGGGTTGCGGTAGCGCGCCTGCATGCGGCGGGCCTGGAAGTCGCCGCAGTTGGAGCAGGAAGAAATCTCGCGGTACTTATCCTGGCTCGGCACCCAGACTTCCAAGTCGTAGGTCTTGGTGGCGCTGAAGCCCATGTCACCGGTGCAGAGGGCCAACACGCGGTACGGCAGCTCGAGCAATTGCAACACACGCTCGGCATTGGCGGTCATACCTTCCAAGGCCTCGAAGGACTTGGACGGCTCGACGATCTGCACCATCTCCACCTTGTCGAACTGGTGCTGACGGATCATGCCGCGCGTGTCGCGACCCGATGCACCGGCTTCGCTGCGGAAGCACGGTGTATGGGCAACAAACTTGATCGGCAGTTGCTTGGCATCGACGATCTCGCCGGAGACGATATTGGTCAGGGACACTTCGGCGGTGGGGATCAAATAGAAATCCGCCTCGTTTTCACGGGAGATCTTGAACAGGTCTTCCTCGAACTTCGGCAGCTGACCAGTGCCCTGGAGTGCCGGAGCCTGAACCAGGTAAGGCGTGTAGGCCTCTTCGTAGCCGTGGTCGGTCACGTGCAAATTGATCATGAACTGCGCCAGGGCACGATGCAGGCGGGCAATAGGGCCGCGCAGCAGGGCGAAACGGGCGCCGGAAAGCTTGGCGGCGGTCTCGAAGTCCAGCCAGCCATACTGCTCACCCAGGGCTACGTGGTCCTTGACCTCGAAATCGAAGCTGCGGGGGGTACCCCAGCGGCGCACTTCAACATTGCCCTCCTCGTCCTCGCCTACCGGAACAGACTCATGGGGAAGATTCGGGATATTCAGCAGCAGGTTATCCAACTCGACCTGGATGCTCTCCAGTTCGCGCTTACCCTCTTCCAGCTCGCTACCCATACGGTCCACATCGGCCAGCAGCGGTGCGATGTCCTCGCCGCGCTGCTTGGCCTGGCCAATGGACTTGGAACGGGTATTGCGCTCGGCCTGCAGCTGTTCGGTACGGGTCTGCACGGACTTGCGCTGGTTCTCCAGCGCTTCCAGGCGTGCTACATCCAGTTCAAAGCCGCGGGTGGCAAGGCGTTCCGCGATTTCCCGTGGGTGGGTGCGGACCAGTTTGGCATCGAGCATGTCAGGTTCTCGTCTCTCAGATTTTCGTCAGTATCAGGCCGGCCCAAGTGGCGAGCAGGCCACCCAGCACGCTCAATGCTGCATAGCCAAGGGCCAGTGGCAGCTGGCCGCTTTCCAGCAGGCGCAGCGTGTCGAGGGAAAAGGATGAAAAGGTCGTCAGGCCGCCCAGGAACCCCACCATAAGGCCGGAACGGATTTCCAGCGGCACTTCAGGGCGTAACAGGAACAAGCCATATAAATAGCCGATCAACAAGCAACCGACGATATTGACTGCAAGGGTACCGGCGTAGAAGTACCGTGGCCAGTAGGTTGCGACCAGATTGCCAGTAGCGAATCGCAGCAGCGTGCCCGCCACACCGCCAGCGGAGACCGCCAGTATCAGTCCGATCACTATTTTCTCCGCCGCCAGGGGCTGTTGCGATCGAGTTTGCGCAAATGTTGCAGCTTGTCACGAATCTTCAGCTCCAAGCCACGGGGCACCGGCTGGTAGTACTGGCGAGGCTCAAGCTGCTCGGGAAAATAGTCCTCCCCCGCCGCGTAAGCATCGGGTTCGTCGTGGGCGTAACGGTACTCCTCGCCATAACCCAGTTGTTTCATCAGCTTGGTCGGTGCATTGCGCAGGTGCAGCGGGACTTCGAGCGAGCCGTTCTCAGCGGCATCGCGCATAGCAGCCTTGAAGGCCATGTAAACAGCGTTGCTCTTCGGCGCACAGGCCAGGTAGGTAATCGCCTGGGCAACCGCCAACTCGCCTTCGGGGCTGCCAAGACGCTCCTGCACATCCCAGGCCGACAGGCACAGACCAAGGGCTCTCGGGTCGGCGTTGCCGATGTCTTCGCTGGCCATCCGCACCACACGCCGGGCGAGGTAGAGCGGATCACAGCCGCCATCGAGCATGCGTGCATACCAGTAAAGCGCGGCATCCGGATCAGACCCACGCACCGACTTGTGCAGTGCGGAAATCTGGTCGTAGAACGCCTCCCCACCCTTGTCGAAGCGACGACGGCTATCGCCCAGCAGATTCTGCAGCAACTCCACCCCAATCTCACCGCCGTCATCGGCGAGGTCAGAGGCATTCTCCAGCAGATTGAGCAGGCGTCGACCGTCACCATCCGCAGCGGCCATCAGGATGGAAAAACTCTCGTCCGGCAGGCTCAGCTTACGCGTGCCAAGCCCCTTGTCCTCGTTCAACGCACGCGCCACCAGTTTGCGTAGCGCAGCCTCATCCAGGCTCTTCAACACATAGACCCGCGCCCGAGAAAGTAGAGCGTTGTTGAGCTCGAAGGACGGATTTTCGGTGGTAGCACCGATGAAAATCAGGGTGCCGTCTTCCACATAGGGCAGGAAGGCGTCCTGTTGGGACTTGTTGAAACGGTGCACCTCGTCCACGAAGAGGATGGTACGGCGCCCGTACTGAGCAGCTTGCTGCTTGGCAACTTCAACCGAATGCCGGATTTCCTTGACCCCGGAGAGCACAGCAGAAATGGTTTCGAAGTGGGCGTCGGTGACCTGGGCCAGCAACTTGGCCAGGGTCGTCTTGCCGACCCCGGGCGGCCCCCAGAAGATCATCGAGTGCAGTGCCCCCTGCTCCAACGCTTCACGCAGGGGCTTGCCCGGCGCCAGCAAGTGCTCCTGGCCTACGTACTCATCCAGGCTGGCAGCACGCAGGCGCGCCGCCAGAGGCTGGGCGATGGGTTCGGAGCGGAAGAGGTCCATGGGCGTTACAGCTTATTCCTGGATGACGTCGGCGCCTTCCGGGATCTTGAAGTTGAACTGCGCGGCATCGATCGCCTGGTTCATCTTGACCCCAAGGAAGAGGATGTTGGTGCGCTGGCCGACGCTGTCGATCAGCTGCATGTCATTGATCACACCGTTGCGGAACGACAGGCGCAGGGTGTCGAACAGAGTGTCCTTGGCCTTGGGCTTGAGGATGAAGTCCACCACGTCGCCGCCCTCCTTGTGGGTGATGTCGAAGTTCTCACTGATCTTCGAGACATCGCCGGACAGCAGCAGCGCCGGAGTGTGAGTCAGGCGCTGATCCAGAGTCTGGATGGTCACCTGCTGCAGGTCCGGGTCGTACAGCCACACCTTCTCTCCGTTGGAAACCAGCAATTGCTCCATCGGCGCATCGGTATGCCAGCGGAAAAGGCCCGGCCGCTTCAGCGAGAGTTCGCCGGAGGTTTCTTGCAGTTGAGTCCCGGAACCATCCAGGGTCAGCTGAGAGAAACGACCACTGATGGTCTGGGCCTTGTTCAGCATTTCGGTCAGGCGGCTGATGGCCACCTTATCGTCGGCGTGGACGTTCAGGGCAGCCAGGCCAAGTACAGCCACCATGAGCATGCGGATCAGTCGCATGGAAATCCTCGTAAAAAATCCGTTTCGGTTCAGTCTCGCACCGGTGCCGGCGCAGTGACTTCGCGCGACCCGTTGCCATTCATGGGGCTTACCACCCCGGCCATTTCCATCGCCTCGATCATGCGCGCGGCGCGGTTATAGCCAATCTTCAGCTTGCGCTGAACTGCGGAAATCGATGCGCGACGGCTTTCGGTAACGAAGCGTACGGCCTCGTCGTAGAGCGGGTCGTCCTCGCTACCCTCGCTGCCACCTTCGCTGCCCTCGCCACCAGAGAAGCTGCCACCGCCCTCTTCCGCGCCGGCCAGGATGTCTTCGATGTAGTCCGGTGCGCCGCGTAGCTTCCAGGCC
The DNA here is from genome assembly GCF_029871195.1 of Pseudomonas sp. BN415. NCBI lineage: Bacteria > Pseudomonadati > Pseudomonadota > Gammaproteobacteria > Pseudomonadales > Pseudomonadaceae > Pseudomonas > Pseudomonas sp. BN415. The sequence continues at coordinate 80,981 of NZ_SSOK01000051.1, read as the reverse complement.
TCCACCACACGATGCACTTCGTCGTCGGAAACGAAGGCACCATGGACGCGGATGGGCAAGCCGGTGCCCGGCGGCAGGTAAAGCATGTCGCCATGACCAAGCAGCTGTTCCGCGCCGCCCTGGTCGAGAATGGTGCGCGAGTCGATCTTGCTGGATACCTGGAACGCCATGCGAGTCGGAATGTTGGCTTTGATCAGACCGGTGATCACATCCACCGAGGGGCGCTGGGTGGCGAGGATCAGGTGGATCCCGGCGGCACGTGCCTTCTGGGCGATGCGGGCGATCAGCTCTTCGACCTTCTTTCCGACGATCATCATCATGTCGGCGAACTCGTCGACAACGACCACGATGGTTGGCAGTGTCTTCAGCAGCGGCGCTTCGTCTTCCATGCTCTCGCGGCGATAGAGCGGATCGGTCAACGGCGTCCCTGCTTCCTCGGCGTCCTTCACCTTGCGGTTGAAGCCCGCCAGGTTCCGCACCCCCATGGCGGCCATCAGTTTGTAGCGCCGCTCCATCTCGGCAACGCTCCAGCGGAGGGCGTTGGCAGCCTCCTTCATGTCGGTGACCACCGGACAAAGCAGGTGCGGGATGCCTTCGTAGATGGACAGCTCCAACATCTTCGGGTCGATCATGATCATCCGCGCCTGCTCGGGCGTGGACTTGAACAGAATCGACAGGATCATGGCATTGACGCCCACTGACTTACCGGAGCCAGTGGTACCCGCCACCAACAGGTGGGGCATCTTGGCCAGGTCAGTGATGATCGGCTTGCCACCGATATCATGGCCCAGGGCCAGAGTGACTGGCGACTTGGCGTCATCATATTCAGGCGAAGAAAGCACCTCGGAGAAACGCACGATCTGGCGATCCTCGTTGGGTATCTCGATACCAACGGTGGTCTTGCCTGGAATCACCTCCACCACGCGGACGCTGATCACCGCCAGAGAGCGGGCAAGGTCTTTCGCCAGGTTGGAGATACGGCTGACTTTCACGCCTGCGGCCGGCTGAATCTCGAAGCGGGTAATCACCGGACCTGGATGGACCGATTCCACGATCACTTCGACGCCGAATTCCTTCAGCTTGATTTCCAGCAGGCGTGACATGGCCTCCAGTGATTCGGGAGAGAAGCTCTTCTGCTTCTTCTCGGCCGCATCGAGAATGGAAATGGGCGGCAGAGTGCCTTCGATAGCCGTATCGACGAACAGCGGAGCTTGCTTCTCCTTCTGCACACGCTTGCTCGCCTCGGCCGGGTTGGGCGGCGGCGGCGGAGCTATCACTGGCGCTGAGCGCTTCTCGCGCTCGGTCATGTGCTTGGTGAGGGCTTCTTCGCGCTCGATAAGGCGTTCCTTGACCTTGGCCTGCTCGCGGCGGTCAGGCACGACCGGCGCGGCGACTTCGCTCACACGCACATCGACTTCACGCAACTTTGCCACCAGTTGCTTGCGCTCCAGACGCGCGCTCCACCAACGGTTGACGGCATTCTGGATGAGTTCGAAGAGGTCAAGGGTGATCTTGCCGGTCAAGTCCATGACCTTGAACCAGGACAGGTCGGTGAATACGGTCAGGCCGAACAGGAAGAGTGCAAAGAACAGCAAAGTGCTGCCCTGCACATTCAGCGCGTTGACCGCGAGATGGCTGAGACTCTCGCCCAGGGCGCCACCGGCAGAGGCCGGCAGCCCGGCGTGGTCCTGGAAGTGGATATCGGCCAGCGCGGAGCCGGACAGTACCAGAAAAACCAGCCCGATCAGCCGCCAGGAGAACAACCAGCCGCTCCAATCAATGGGCTCATGGCGATGACGGAAGACTTGCAGCGTTTTTATCGCCAGCAGCAGCGGAAAAACATAGGCGAAATAGCCAAGGGCCATGAACAGGATATCGGCGAACCAGGCACCCAGGCGGCCGGCAGCATTCTGCACCTGTTCGACGTTGCTGTTGTGGGTCCAGCCCGGATCGGAGGAATCGTAGGTGAGCAACGCCATCCACAGGTAGAGGCAGACTGCGCCCAGCGCGATCAACGCACCTTCCTTGAGGCGATAATGCAATTGCTGGCGCCAGACAGGGATCTGGGCTCTGTTCGTGGAATTCTTCAAAACGCTTCTTTTCCTGCGCCCGCGGCGCGTTCAAGAGTCGGTCGAGGGTGAAAGTCCGCTGGCAGTGCGCCATCACGGGTTCCAACCCCCTTCGGAACGTGGCCCATTGTACGGATTTGGCCGCGCGACGCCATGCGGGAACGGATTGTCGCTCCGGCGTTTTGGCGACGTCTCGCGCTTCGGTGTAGCATAGCCGCCAACGATTTGCGTAATGCTCAATTGGAGCATGCATTCTCTTTTGTGACAAAGACTTATGGAGCCTTTTTATGAGTGAAGTCAAGCATTCCCGATTGATCGTCCTGGGCTCCGGCCCCGCAGGCTACACCGCTGCCGTCTATGCGGCTCGCGCCAACCTCAAGCCAGTGGTCATCACTGGCATCCAGCCCGGCGGCCAACTGACCACTACTACCGAGGTGGATAACTGGCCGGGCGACATCGAAGGCCTCACCGGCCCCGCCCTGATGGAGCGCATGCAAAAACATGCCGAGCGCTTCGACACCGAGATTGTCTACGACCACATCCACACCGCCGAGTTGCAGAAGCGCCCCTTCATCCTCAAGGGCGACAGCGGAACTTATAGCTGCGACGCGCTGATCATCGCCACCGGCGCCTCGGCCCAGTACCTCGGCCTACCGTCCGAGGAAGCCTTCGCTGGCAAGGGCGTTTCCGCCTGCGCCACTTGCGACGGCTTCTTCTATCGCAACCAGGTGGTCTGCGTGGTCGGCGGCGGCAACACCGCAGTAGAGGAAGCCCTCTACCTGTCCAACATCGCCAAGGAAGTGCACCTGATCCACCGCCGCGACAAGCTGCGCTCCGAAAAGATCCTCCAGGACAAGCTGTTCGACAAAGCCGCCAATGGCAATGTGCGCCTGCACTGGAACCACACGCTGGATGAAGTGCTGGGCGACAACACCGGCGTGACCGGCGTGCGCCTGAAGAACACTGCGGACGGCAGCACCAAGGAGCTGCCACTGGCCGGCGTCTTCATTGCCATCGGTCACAAGCCGAACACCGACCTGTTCCAGGGTCAGCTGGAAATGCGCGACGGCTACCTGATCGTCCAGGGCGGCCTCGAAGGCAACGCCACGCTCACCAGCACCCCGGGCGTATTTGCAGCCGGCGACGTGGCCGACCATATCTACCGCCAAGCCATCACCTCTGCCGGCTCGGGCTGCATGGCCGCACTGGACGCCGAAAAGTTCCTCGACGACAACTGACAGGCCAGGCGGGCCTCCAGGCCCGCCCTCCCCTCCCCCATGCTGACCTGGTTACAACGAGACTCCCTCGAATTCCCGCCACTCGGGCGCGCCATGCGCGAACCCAACGGCCTGCTTGCAGCCGGCGGAGACCTTTCTCCAGAGCGCCTGATTCGGGCGTACCGCCACGGCTGCTTCCCCTGGTATCAGGAAGGCCAGCCGATTCTCTGGTGGTCTCCCGATCCACGCACTGTGCTGGCACCGCAGGAAGTTCACGTCTCCCGCAGCCTTGCCAAACTACTGCGCCAGGAACGTTTTCGCGTGACCTTCGACCAAGCCTTTGCTGCGGTGATCGAAGGCTGTGCCGGCCCGCGCGACTACGCTGACGGGACCTGGATCACCCCGGCGATGCAGGCCGCTTATCTCGAGTTGCACCGCCGTGGCGTGGCTCACTCGGTCGAAGTCTGGCAACACGATGAACTAGTCGGCGGCCTTTATGGATTGGCCATGGGCAAGCTGTTCTTCGGTGAATCCATGTTCAGCCGGACCGACAATGCGTCCAAGGTTGGCTTCGCCACCCTTGTGCGTCACCTGCACCAGTGGGGATTCGTGCTGATCGACTGCCAGATGCCCACCCAGCACCTGCAAAGCTTTGGCGCTCACACGATCAGCCGGGAAAAGTTTTCCCGCTACCTGCAGCTGTACCTTGATCAGCCGAACAACGCTGACTGGATCGCCTAGGCGAGCCTCGCAGGCTGACATACACTTGCTGAAGGGTTCTCCCGGGGGTTGATCATGACCGAGCTGGCTCGCCTCAAGTTTTACGCCACTCAACCGCATCCATGCAGCTACCTGCCCGAGGAACAGGCCACCACGCTGTTCCTCGACCCCAGCCAGCCCATGGACGTGGACGTCTATGCCGAACTGTCGGAAATGGGCTTCCGTCGCAGCGGTGATCACCTCTATCGCCCCCACTGCCAACGATGCAATGCCTGCGTTCCAGCACGCATCCCCGCCGATCAGTTCATTCCCAGCCGCCAGCAGAAACGTATCCTCAAGCGCAACTCAGACCTGACCGTAACCCCCGTACGCCCGGCTTTCACCGAGGAGTACTACGCGCTCTACGTCCGCTACATCGAGCAGCGCCACGCTGATGGCGACATGTACCCGCCCAGTCGAGACCAGTTCTCCACGTTCCTGGTACGCGACCTGCCCTTTTCCCGCTTCTATGAATTCCGCCTAAAGGGCGACCTGAAAGCCGTGGCAGTCACTGACGTCTTACCCAACGGGCTTTCCGCGGTCTACACCTTCTACGACCCCGATGAGGAGCGACGCAGTCTTGGCCGCTATGCCATCCTCTGGCAGGTCGGCGAAAGCGCCCGCCTTGGCCTGCAGGCCGTCTATCTCGGCTACTGGATCAAGAACTGCAGAAAGATGAACTACAAGACCCAGTACCGCCCGATCGAACTCTTCGTCAATCAGCGCTGGGTGACACTTAGCTGAAGCCCTTTGCGAGCAGTGCTGTTTTCGGGCACAATGCACGCCGTTTTTGCCCGCCGCGCACTGCGACCGGGCCCATCTCTGAATACCGAGGGCTTTACTGCATGTCGAAAGAAGACAGCTTCGAAATGGAAGGCACTGTCATCGACACCCTGCCCAACACCATGTTCCGTGTGGAGTTGGAAAATGGGCACGTCGTCACCGCGCACATTTCCGGCAAGATGCGCAAAAACTACATCCGCATCCTCACCGGGGACAAGGTTCGCGTCGAGCTGACGCCGTACGATCTGAGCAAGGGACGCATCACCTACCGCGCTCGCTGATCGGAAGTCATAAAAAAGCCCGGCATCTCTGCCGGGCTTTTTTGTGGATGGCCCGTCAGGCCATCTCTGCCGTAGTCTCGAACTCGAAGCTGAGCTCCTCATCCTTGACGTCGACGTGCACCACGCCGCCGTGCTCGGCCAATTCGCCAAACAGGATCTCCTCCGCAAGTGGTCGCTTGATCTTGTCCTGGATCAGACGCGCCATAGGGCGAGCCCCCATCTGCGCGTCGTAGCCGCGCTCAGCCAGCCAGCCCCGCGCCTCGTCGCTGACCACCAACTGCACGCGCTTGTCCTCCAGCTGCGCCTGCAACTCGGTGAGGAACTTGTCCACGACACTCTTGATCACTTCATGGCTCAAGCGGCCGAACTGGATGATCGTATCCAGGCGGTTACGGAATTCCGGCGTGAAGCTCTTGCGAATGACCTCCATGGCATCCGAGGAGTGATCCTGCAGAGTGAAGCCGATGGAAGCCCGCGCAGCGGTTTCGGCACCAGCATTGGTGGTCATGACCAGGATCACGTTGCGGAAGTCAGCCTTGCGACCGTTGTTGTCTGTCAGCGTGCCATGATCCATCACCTGCAGCAGCAGGTTGAAGACTTCCGGGTGGGCCTTCTCGATTTCATCCAGCAGCAGCACACAGTGCGGCATTTTGGTGATGGCTTCGGTCAACAGACCACCCTGATCGAAACCGACATAGCCTGGAGGCGCGCCAATCAGACGCGAAACGGTGTGCCGCTCCATGTACTCGGACATGTCGAATCGAAGCAGCTCGATCCCCATCGCCTTTGCCAACTGGCGGGCCACTTCGGTCTTGCCGACCCCCGTAGGCCCAGCAAAGAGGAAGGAACCTACCGGCTTGTCCGGAGACTTGAGCCCTGCGCGTGACAGCTTGATAGCGGTCGACAGGGAGTCAATGGCCGCATCCTGACCGAAGACCGTCAGCTTCAGGTCACGCTCCAGGTTACGCAGCAGCTCCTTGTCGGAGCTGGTGACATGCTTTGGAGGAATTCGCGCGATCTTGGCGACTATGTCTTCGACTTGAGCCACCTCGATGCGCTTGGCGCGCTTCTCTTCCGGCTGCAGGCGCTGATAGGCGCCCGCCTCGTCGATCACATCAATGGCCTTGTCAGGCATGTGCCGGTCATTGATATAGCGAGCTGCCAGCTCGGCTGCTGCACGCAGCGCCTCATCGCTGTACTCGATATGGTGATGCTGCTCGAAGCGCGCCTTGAGCCCCCTGAGGATGCCCACGGTGTCTTCAACCGATGGCTCGGTGACGTCGACCTTCTGGAAGCGCCGCGCCAGAGCTCGATCCTTCTCGAAGATGCCGCGAAATTCCTGGAAGGTGGTCGAACCGATGCAACGGATCTCACCCGAGGACAACAGCGGCTTGAGCAGGTTGGACGCATCCATTACCCCACCCGACGCGGCACCGGCACCAATGATGGTGTGAATCTCATCAATGAACAGAATGGCGTGCGGGCGCTTGCGCAGTTCATTGAGCAGCGCCTTGAAGCGCTTCTCGAAATCACCGCGATACTTGGTTCCCGCCAGCAAGGCGCCGAGATCCAGGGAGTAGACCACGCTTTCAGCCAGCAGGTCGGGCACTTGGTTGTCGACAATTCGCTTGGCCAGCCCCTCAGCGATTGCAGTCTTGCCAACACCTGCCTCACCCACCAAAAGCGGGTTGTTCTTGCGGCGACGCGCAAGGATCTGCGCGACGCGCTCAACCTCACTCTCACGCCCGACCAACGGGTCGATGCGCCCCATGCGCGCCAATTCGTTCAGATTGCTGGCATAGGCATCCAGCGGATGACCGGACGCGGCAGCCTCACCACCCTCCTCATCCTGCATTTCCTGATCGTGGTCGTGCTGCTCACCGTGACCCGGGACCTTGGAAATCCCATGGGCGATGTAGTTGACGACATCGATACGCGCGACGCTCTGCTGCTTCAGCAAGAACACGGCCTGGCTTTCCTGCTCGCTGAAGATCGCTACCAGCACATTGGCGCCGGTCACTTCGCGCTTGCCGGAACTCTGCACATGGAACACTGCACGCTGCAGCACTCGCTGGAAGCCGAGTGTGGGCTGGGTTTCACGATCTTCATCGTGCTGAGGAATCAGCGGGGTGGTGGAATCGATGAACTCCTGCAGGTCATGCCGCAGCTTGTCCATATTTGCGCCACACGCGCGCAGCACTGTGGCGGCGGCTTCGTTGTCCAGCAGGGCGAGCAGCAAGTGCTCTACCGTCATGAATTCGTGGCGCTTGGCACGGGCCTCCTTGAAGGCAAGATTGAGGGTGACTTCGAGCTCGCGGTTCAACATGGCTTCACCTCATACCCAAGCGGCGGCGTTAACCGTCCTTCTCGATCTCACAGAGCAGCGGATGCTGGCTCTCTCTCGCATATTGATTGACCTGCATGGCCTTGGTTTCGGCTATGTCGCGAGTGAACACGCCACAAATCGCCCGGCCCTCTGTATGCACGGTCAGCATGATCTTGGTGGCCAGTTCCCGGTTCATACCGAAGAACAACTCGAGCACCTCGACCACGAAATCCATAGGGGTGTAGTCATCGTTAAACATCACCACCTTATACATAGGTGGCGCCTGCAGGGCCGGCTTGGCTTCCTGCACCGCCAGGCCCGTGGAGTCGTCCTCGTGATGCTGCGGACTGTCCTGATTGAATGTTAGTCGAATCTGGCTGCTTGCATGCATGCTGGAAATAAAGGTCATTGGATGGATGAAAAACGGCCTCTGGAAAGACTTTGATCCGTTTCTCAGGCGATGCGGGGAACGCCTTGACTAACGGCAAAACGGTGTTACAACCAGTGAATACCCGTCTTCGGGTATCAGGGGTTCCGCGCGCGCGGCCAAGGCGGCCCGCATGGCGTGGAGTCGAAGTGGATGATACTCCAGTGATGGAGTCCTTTGCAGAGGGATATCAGCATGCTTAGCGGTAAGGTCAAGTGGTTCAACAACGCCAAAGGTTATGGATTCATCCTTGCCGACGGCCGAGATGAGGACCTGTTCGCCCACTATTCGGCCATCCAGATGGAGGGCTACAAGACGTTAAAGGCTGGACAGCCGGTAAGCTTCGATATCATCCAGGGCCCGAAAGGGCTGCACGCCGTGAACATTCGCCCCGTCACGGCCACCTCCGAAGCGCCTGCCGCCATCAGCCACCCCCAGGGCAGCACGGTAGAAGTTTGAGCCCCCGCAACAATTGGGCATAAAAAAGGCCGGTCGAATGACCGGCCTTTTTGTTTCTGCCCGAAGGCTTACATGTGCGCGATGATAGCGTCGCCGAACTCGGAGCAGGACAGCAGCTTGGCACCTTCCATCAGACGCTCGAAGTCGTAGGTGACGGTCTTCGCAGCGATGGCACCATTGGTGCCCTTGATGATCAGGTCGGCTGCTTCGGTCCAGCCCATGTGGCGCAGCATCATCTCCGCAGAGAGGATGACCGAGCCCGGGTTAACCTTATCCTGGCCGGCGTATTTCGGCGCAGTGCCATGGGTCGCTTCGAACATGGCAACGGTATCAGACAGGTTCGCGCCGGGGGCGATACCGATACCACCCACTTCGGCCGCAAGGGCGTCAGACAGGTAGTCACCGTTCAGATTCAGCGTGGCGATCACATCGTACTCGGCCGGACGCAGCAGGATTTGCTGCAGCATGGCGTCCGCGATCACATCCTTGACCACTACGCTCTTGCCGGTGCGCGGGTTCTTGAATTGCATCCACGGACCGCCATCCAGCAACTCGGCACCGAACTCGTCACGAGCAACTTCGTAGCCCCACTCTTTGAAGGCACCCTCGGTGAACTTCATGATGTTGCCCTTGTGGACGATGGTCACAGAACTGCGATCGTTGTCCACGGCGTACTGCAGGGCCTTGCGCACCAGACGCTTGGTGCCGTCCAGGGATACCGGCTTGATACCGATACCGCAGTTCTCGGTGAAACGGATCTTCTTGACGCCCATTTCCTCGGTGAGGAACTTGATGACCTTCTCGGCCTCGGGACTGCCAGCCTTCCACTCGACACCGGCATAAATGTCTTCGGAGTTCTCGCGGAAAATCACCATATCAACGTCACCGGGCTTCTTCACCGGACTCGGAACGCCTTCGAACCAACGGACAGGGCGCTGGCAAACGTAAAGATCCAGCTCCTGGCGCAGGGCCACGTTGAGGGACCGAATGCCACCACCGACAGGAGTGGTCAGCGGACCCTTGATGGAAACAACGTAGTCGCGAACGGCTTCCAGGGTTTCTTTCGGCAGCCAAGTGTCCTGATCGTAGACCTGAGTGGCCTTCTCACCCGCGTAAACCTCCATCCAGGAGATCTTGCGATCGCTGCCATAAGCTTTGGCAACGGCGGCATCCACCACCTTGATCATGACAGGGCTGATGTCGACGCCGATGCCGTCACCCTCGATGAAGGGGATGATCGGGTTGTTCGGTACCTTCAAGGACATATCTGCATTGACGGTGATTTTGTCACCGACTGCCGGCACCTGGATCTTTTGGTATCCCATGCTGAGCTCCGTGTTGTGGTTGAGAACGCTCTTGCAGCTCGTGAGCCTACTCCAGTTGGGCGGTCATCGACCATATCTTCCTTAGTCGAAAACACACCCCTGAGTCACCCCGCCAAAAGGGGTGATATACTGCGCGCCGTGACTTGACAGTCATCGGGGTCGAGCAGTCTGGGACCAGACTCACTGTCCTCGCAACGGCCAAGCCACCACCATGGCAAGGCCGTACAACGCTTTACTGGCGCTCCATTACCCCCGCGGCAATTCTCGGCTCAGCTCAACGTCGACATTGAGCGAATGCGTCTACCAGTGCGCTTCGAGACTCTGTGCGCGCCCAGAAAAGAAGAGAGTTAAACGTTAATGTCCAACCGTCAGAAGATCACGTACACCTTCACCGACGAAGCCCCTGCGCTCGCCACCTACTCGCTCCTTCCCATCGTCAAAGCGTTCGCCGCCTCGGCAGGGATCGACGTCGAAACCCGCGACATCTCTCTTGCAGGACGCATCCTGGCCTCCTTCGCTGACAAGCTTGCCGCAGACAAGCGCATCGAAGACGACCTGGCCTACCTGGCCACGCTGGCCACCTCGCCTGACGCGAACATCGTCAAACTGCCGAACATCAGTGCTTCCGTGCCGCAGCTCAAAGGCGCCATCGCCGAACTGCAGGCGCTGGGCTACAACGTGCCGGACTTCCCGGAAGACCCGCAGACCGAAGAAGAGAAAGATACTCGCGCCCGCTACGCCAAAGTCCTGGGCAGCGCCGTGAACCCGGTCCTTCGCGAAGGCAACTCTGACCGCCGCGCGCCGGCCGCCGTGAAGGCCTACGCTCGCAAGCACCCGCACTCCATGGGCAAGTGGAGCATGGCCTCCCGCTCCCACGCCGACTACATGCGCGGTGGCGACTTCTTCTCCAGCGAACAATCCATCACCATGGCCAAGGCCGGTGACGTGCGCATCGAGTTCGTCGGCAAGGACGGCAAGGTCGAGGTCAAGAAGCAGCTCTCCCTGCAGGACGGCGAAGTCCTGGACAGCATGTTCATGAGCTGCAACAAACTCCGCGCCTTCTTCGAGCAGACCCTGCAGGATTGCAAGGAAACCGGCGTCATGTGGTCCCTGCACGTCAAGGCGACAATGATGAAGGTCTCCCACCCGATCGTCTTCGGCCACGCCGTCAGCGTTTACTACAAGGACGTGTTCGACAAGTACGGCGAGCTGTTCAAGGAACTGGGCGTCAACCCGAACAACGGCATCAGCAGCGTCTACGACAAGATCAAGGTACTGCCCGCCTCCCAGCAGGAGGAGATCCTTCACGACATCCATGAGGTGTACAGCCACCGCCCGGAAATGGCGATGGTCGACTCCGTGAAAGGCATCACCAACCTGCACATCCCGAGCGATGTGATCGTCGACGCCTCCATGCCGGCGATGATCCGCAACTCCGGTCAGATGTGGGGCAAGGACGGCAAGCAGAAGGACACTAAGGCGGTGATGCCGGAGAGCACCTACGCCCGCATCTACCAAGAGATGATCAACTTCTGCAAAACCAACGGCGCCTTCGACCCGACCACCATGGGCACCGTGCCGAACGTCGGCCTGATGGCGCAGAAAGCCGAGGAATACGGCTCGCACGACAAGACCTTCGAGATGATCGCCGATGGCACCATGCGCGTCGTGGCCGCCGATGGCACCGTCCTGATGCAGCATGAAGTCGAAGCCGGTGACATCTGGCGCGCCTGCCAGACCAAGGACGCCCCAATCCGTGACTGGGTCAAGCTGGCCGTTACCCGCGCCCGCCTGTCCAACACCCCGGCCATCTTCTGGCTGGACCCGGAACGCGCCCACGATCGCGAACTGCGCAAAAAGGTCGAACTGTATCTACAGGACCACGACCTGACCGGCCTGGACATCAGCATCAAGGGCTACAACGAAGCCATCCGTACCAGCATGGAGCGCCAACTGCGCGGCCAGGACACCATCTCGGTGACCGGCAACGTCCTGCGCGACTACCTGACCGACCTGTTCCCGATCATGGAACTGGGCACCTCGGCCAAAATGCTGTCCATCGTTCCGCTGATGGCGGGCGGCGGCATGTACGAGACCGGTGCCGGCGGCTCGGCTCCGAAGCACGTACAGCAGCTGGTGGAAGAGAACTACCTGCGCTGGGATTCCCTCGGCGAGTTCCTGGCCTTGGCCGTGTCCCTGGAAGAAACCGGCATCAAAACCGGCAACGCCAAAGCCAAGCTGCTGGGCAAGACCCTCGACGAAGCCACCGGCAAGTTGCTGGACAACAACAAGTCGCCCTCCCGCAAGGTCGGCGAGCTGGACAACCGTGGCAGCCACTTCTACCTGGCGCTCTACTGGGCTCAAGCCCTTGCAGCCCAGGACGAAGACGCCGAACTGAAGGCGCACTTCGCCCCGCTGGCCAAGACCCTGACGGAGCAGGAAGCGACCATCGTCGCCGAACTGAACGGCGCCCAGGGCAAGGCTGTGGACATCGGCGGCTACTACCGTTCGAATCCGGACCTGACCAGCCAGGTGATGCGCCCCAGCGCCACCTTCAACGCTGCGATCGACGGCCTGGCCTAAACACCACACGCTGTATCGGGAAACCCCGGGCCAATGCCCGGGGTTTCTTTTTGGGGCCACCCGCGCCGTATCATGTCGATTTGCCCTGGAACCCTTGCGTATGAGCTGGCAACCCCACATCACAGTCGCAACGATCGTCGAAGACCAAGGCCGATTCCTGCTAGTCGAGGAACTGGCCGGAGGGCACGCAGTATTCAACCAGCCCGCCGGACACCTGGAAGCCGACGAAACCCTGCTCGAAGCCGCCATTCGCGAAACCTTCGAGGAAACTGGCTGGGAGGTCGAATTGACCGCCGTGACTGGCATCTACCTCTATACGGCCCCCAGCAACGGCGTGACCTATCAGCGCGTCTGCTTTGCCGCCAAACCACTGCGCCACCACCCCGACCACCCCCTGGACGAAGGCATCATCGGGCCGCGCTGGCTAACACGCGACGAACTCCTGGCCAGTAAAGACCGCTGGCGCAGCCACCTCGTCCTGCGCTGCATCGACGACTACGTAACAGGCGAACGCTTCCCCCTGAGCCTTATCCGCGCCTCTTGAACATTCCAGCCGAAAGAACCTACTCACGATCTTGCGAGTTAGCGCCTGCTTTTAACGCAGCAGGGCCGACGCGCAGCTGATCGCGAACCGGTTCTGATAGAATTCCGCTTTTGCTTACACAACCAGTGCAGATTCTCATGCGTGATCCAGCCAATACCCGCGTCATAGTCGGCATGTCCGGCGGCGTAGACTCCTCGGTTTCCGCCCTCCTGCTTCTCGAACAGGGCTACAAGGTGGAAGGCCTGTTCATGAAGAACTGGGACGAAGACGACGGCACCGAGTACTGCACCGCCAAAGTGGACCTGGCCGACGCCCAGGCCGTCTGCGACCGCATCGGCATCAAGCTCCATACTGCCAACTTCGCGGCCGAGTACTGGGACAACGTGTTCGAACACTTCCTGGCCGAATACAAGGCAGGCCGCACGCCGAACCCGGACATCCTCTGCAACCGCGAAATCAAGTTCAAAGCCTTCCTCGACTACGCCCTGTCGCTGGGCGCGGACCTGATCGCCACCGGTCACTACGTGCGCCGCCGTGACATCGACAACCGCACCGAGCTACTGAAAGGTCTGGACCCAAACAAGGACCAGAGCTACTTCCTCCATGCAGTGGGTGGCGAGCAGATCGCCCGCACCTTGTTCCCGGTCGGCGAACTGGAAAAACCGGAAGTGCGCGCCATCGCCGAAAAGCACGACCTGGCCACGGCTCGCAAGAAGGACTCCACCGGCATCTGCTTTATTGGTGAACGTCGTTTCACTGACTTCCTCAAGCAGTACCTGCCCGCCCAGCCCGGGGATATCGAGACCACCGAAGGCGACGTCATCGGCCGCCACCACGGCCTGATGTACCACACCATCGGCCAGCGCCAGGGCCTGGGCATCGGCGGCATGAAAGACGCTAGCGATGATCCCTGGTACGTCCTGGCGAAAGACCTGTCGCGCAACGTACTGATCGTCGGCCAGGGCAACGAGAACCCCTGGCTCTACTCCCGCTCGCTGAAAGCGTCCGAGATCTACTGGGTCAACCCCATCGACCTCAGCCGGCCCCGCCGCCTCAAAGCCAAGGTGCGCTATCGCCAGAGCGACCAGCCCTGCACCCTGGAAAAGACTAGCGACGGTTATGTTGCGGTGTTCGACGAGCCGCAGCGCGCGGTCACGCCGGGCCAGTCCGTGGTGTTCTATGACGGCGAAATCTGCCTGGGCGGCGGCGTGATCGAATGCGCCCAACCCTCCGATGCCGGAGTTCAGCGCCCATGAACCAGACCCGCGAACAACTGGTCGCACTCGGCGCCGTCTTCGAAGCCGCCGCCTTGGTGGACCGCATCGCCAAGACCGGCCAGATCAGCGAGCCGCCGCTCGGCTGCATGCTCGGCAGCCTGCTGATCCGCGATCCGAAGAACACCCTGGAAGTCTACGGCGGCGACGACCTCAACCTGCGCGATGGCTACAAGGCTCTTGTAAGCGCCCTGGAGCGTGAGCCCTCGAGCCTGCAACGCGAACCCCTGCGCTACGCCCTCGCCCTGCTGACCCTGGAACGTCAACTGGCCAAACGTGGCGATATGCTGGACGTCATCGGCAACCGCCTGGACCAGATTCAGCAACAGGTACAGCACTTCGGCCTGGTGCACGACAACGTCATTGCCGCCTGCGCCGGCCTTTACCAGGACACCCTGAGCACCTTCCGCCAGCGCATCCAGGTACACGGCGACATGCGCCACCTGCAGCAACCCAGTAACGCCGCGAAGATCCGCGCCCTGCTCCTCACCGGCATCCGTGCCGCGCGACTCTGGCGCCAGCTTGGCGGCAACCGCTGGCAACTGCTATTCAGCCGCCGCAAGCTGCTCAACGAGCTTTATCCGCTCCTGCGCGGCTGACCGAGCCGCGCCATGTGTCGACGACCGTGGCGCGGAAGCGGCGAGTTGCGCGAAATACATGTATGATGTGCGCCCCTTTTCGTTGACCGATTGTCCGAGAACGCCCTCATGCAGCTTTCCTCGCTCACCGCGGTTTCCCCCGTAGATGGCCGCTACGCCGGCAAAACCAGCGCCCTGCGCCCGATCTTCAGCGAGTACGGCCTGATCCGTTTCCGCGTCCAGGTAGAGGTCCGCTGGCTGCAGCGCCTCGCCGCCCACGCCGGTATCCCGGAAGTCGCGCCCTTCTCCGCCGAAGCCAATGCCCTGCTCGACAAGCTGGCCGAAGACTTCCAGCTGGAACATGCCGAGCGCATCAAGGAAATCGAGCGCACCACCAACCACGATGTGAAAGCTGTTGAGTATCTGCTCAAGGAGCAGGCCGCCAAGCTGCCCGAGCTGGCCAAAGTCAGCGAGTTCATCCACTTCGCCTGCACCAGTGAGGACATCAACAACCTGTCCCACGCCCTGATGCTGCGCGAAGGCCGCGACCAGGTCGTGCTGCCGCTGATGCGCCAACTGGCCGACGCCATCCGCGACCTGGCCGTACGCTTCGCTGATGTGCCCATGCTCTCCCGCACCCACGGCCAGCCGGCGTCGCCGACCACCCTCGGCAAGGAAATGGCCAACGTCGTGTACCGCCTGGAGCGCCAGATCGCCCAGGTTGCCGCCGTTCCACTGCTGGGCAAGATCAACGGTGCAGTGGGCAACTACAACGCCCACCTGTCCGCCTATCCGGACGTCGACTGGGAAGCCAACGCCCGCGAATTCATTGAAGGCGACCTGGGCCTGGACTGGAACCCCTACACCACCCAGATCGAGCCGCACGACTACATCGCCGAGCTGTTCGACGCCGTCGCCCGCTTCAACACCATCCTCATCGACTTCGATCGCGACGTCTGGGGCTACATCTCCCTCGGCTACTTCAAGCAGAAGACCATCGCCGGCGAGATCGGCTCGTCGACCATGCCGCACAAGGTCAACCCGATCGACTTCGAGAACTCCGAAGGCAACCTCGGCATTGCCAACGCACTGCTCCAGCACCTGGCCAGCAAGCTGCCCATCTCCCGCTGGCAGCGCGACCTGACCGACTCCACTGTACTGCGTAATCTTGGCGTCGGCTTTGCTCACAGCGTTATCGCCTACGAAGCCACCCTCAAGGGAATCAGCAAGTTGGAACTGAATGCTCAACGCATTGCTGAAGACCTCGACGCTTGCTGGGAAGTCCTCGCCGAGCCGATCCAGACCGTGATGCGTCGCTACGCGATCGAGAATCCGTACGAGAAGCTCAAGGAACTGACGCGTGGCAAGGGCATCAGCCCGGAAGCCCTGCAGACTTTCATCGATGGCCTGGATATCCCGGCCGAGGCCAAGGCTGAACTGCGCAAAATGACCCCCGCCAGCTACATCGGCAACGCCGTAGCTCAGGCCAAGCGCATCTGATCGGTCTTGTACCCATGCACGCCCGGCTGTGCCGGGCGTTTTTATTTCAAAGGCTTAGACATGAATCCTGATATTCCTCTTCAACTACTGGGCGGCCTCTCCGCGCGCGATTTCCTGCGCGATTACTGGCAGAAAAAACCACTCCTGATCCGCCAGGCCATCCCCGGATTCGAAAGCCCCATTTCCCCTGACGAACTCGCAGGCCTGTCCCTGGAAGAGGAAGTCGAGTCCCGCCTGGTGCTCGAGCACGGAGAACGCCCCTGGGAACTGCGCCGCGGCCCATTCGCCGAGGACGCCTATCAGAACCTGCCCGAACGCGATTGGACCCTACTGGTCCAGGCGGTCGACCAATTCGTGCCGGAAGTGGCCGAGCTACTGGAAAATTTCCGCTTCCTGCCGAGCTGGCGCATTGATGACGTCATGATCAGCTTCGCCGCGCCAGGCGGTGGCGTCGGGCCGCATTTCGACAACTACGATGTATTCCTTCTCCAAGGTCACGGTCGCCGCCGCTGGAAAATCGGCCAGATGTGTGACGCCGAGAGCGCCTTGCTGCCCCACGCCGACCTGCGCATCCTCGCCGACTTCCAGCAGACCGACGAATGGGTGCTGGAACCCGGCGACATGCTCTACCTGCCGCCGCGCCTCGCCCACTTCGGCATCGCCGAAGACGACTGCATGACTTACTCCGTGGGCTTCCGCGCGCCCAGCGCTGCCGAGGTACTGACCCACTTCACCGACTTCCTGGCCCAGTTCCTGCCGGACGAGGAGCGTTACAGCGACGCCGGTGCAGCGCCTGTCAGCGATCCCCACGAGATTCAGCGGGACGCCCTGGACCGACTCAAGTCCCTGCTCACCGAGCACATGAGCGACGAGCGCCTGCTGCTTACCTGGTTCGGCCAGTTCATGACCGAGCCGCGCTACCCGGAACTGCTGGCCGGAGCCGAAGTGGAAGAGGACGATTTCCTGGGCGCCATCGAAGACGGCGCAGTACTGGTCCGCAACCCAAGCGCGCGCCTGGCCTGGTCCGAGGTGGACATTGGCCTGGTGCTCTTCGCCAGCGGCCAGAGCCGCCTGCTGCCCGCCAGCCTGCGCGACCTGCTGAAGCTGATTTGCGCAGCCGAGGCACTGCACCTGGAAAATCTCGGCCAATGGCTGGCCGATGACGAGGGGCGTAAGCTTCTACTGGAACTGGTCAAGCAAGGAAGTCTGGAGTTTGCCGATGAGTGAGATACACGTCCGCGTTGCCGACTGGCAGAAGGACAATGCCGACCTGCGCCGCATCCGTGAGGCCGTATTCATCGCCGAACAGTCCGTCGCACCGGAGCTGGAGTGGGACACCGAAGATGCGGACGCCGTGCACTTTCTCGCCTTCGAGCGGGACTATGCTATCGGCACCGCCCGCCTGCTTCCCGACGGCCATATCGGCCGCGTTTCGGTGCTCAAGGACTGGCGCGGACTGAAGGTTGGTGATCGGCTGCTACAAGCCGCTATCGCCGAAGCCGAACGCCGCGGCCTGAAGCGTCAGATGCTCTCCGCCCAGGTCCACGCCACCGCGTTCTATGAACGCCACGGCTTCAAGATCGTCAGCAGCGAGTTCCTCGAAGCTGGCATTCCCCACGTGGACATGGTGCGCGAAAGCCAGTAGAGGCCCAGATGAACGAGAACGCCCCGGAACTCACTGAGAACGAAGTCGAACTGCCGGCCATCGAGTTCCAGTCGCCGGGGCGTTTCAGCGTTCACAACCCCTCCCTCCAGACCGAAGCACCCGAATGGGAGCCCGCTCCCTTCGGCCTAGGCGTCCACGACCGCGTCGAACGCTTCAGCGTCCCGGAGGACGCACGAGCCCACGCCCTGGCGCTGATGCAGCAGGCACGCCGCCGGCTTTGCCTATACAGCCCCGATCTGGAGCCCTGGCTCTACCACAACAGCGCTATCCAGCAGGCCTGCACCCGGCTGCTGGTCAGCGACCCGAAATGCCAGCTGCGAATTCTCGTGCGCGACCTGAGCCGCGCCGTAAAGGAAGGCCACCGACTGCTCAGCCTGAGCCGGCGCATATCCAGTAACTTCCAGATTCGCCGGATCAATCCCGACCACCCCTCGGAAGACTTGGCCTATCTCATTGCCGACGACCGCGGCCTGCTCGTGCGCCCTGAGCCAGAGCAGTACGCCGGCTACGCACTGTACAACGACCCCGGAAGGACCCGGCTGCAGCAAACCCGCTTCGACCAGGCCTGGGACCTGAGCATCACCGACCCCGACTTGCGGAGCTTCCTGATATGACCCCACGCGCCCTGCTCGCTACCCTCCTCGTGCTCATCTGCCTGCCTCTGCAGGCGGCGACGGAACTCATCCAGCTGCGCTATCGCACAGCCGATGAGCTGCTGCCGATGGCGCAGTCCGTAGTGGGCAACGAGGGTCGAGTCAGCGCCTACGGTAACCAGCTCATCGTCAATGCCGAACCCGCGAAGATCAACGAACTGCGCAATCTGCTTGACCAGCTCGATACCCGACCGCGACGTCTGCTCATCAGCGTCGACACCAGCGACAGCAACTTCCAGAGCGACCGCGGCTATGCAGTGAACGGATCAGCCAGCGTCGGCGGCGTCGATGTCCAGGCGGGGCGCGGCGAAATCCATGGACGTGACCAGGTGCGCATCATCCGCCGCAGCACTGACAGCCGCGGTGGCGGTGTGCAGCAGGTCCAGACCACAGAAGGCTATCCGGCGCTGATCCAGGTCGGCCAGAGCGTACCCATCACCTCCACCAGCAGCGGCCCCTACGGCGAGGTGTACAGCAACACCGAATACCGCAATGTCACCCGCGGTTTCTACGTCACCGCAACGCTCACGGGCGAATTGGTGCATGTAAACATCAGCAGCAACCGAGACCGCTTGAACAGCAGCCAGCCAGGCGTGATCGACGTGCAGAGCACCGACACCAAAGTCAGTGGTCGCCTCGGCGAATGGATCACCATCGGCGCGGTGAACGAAGACAGCCATTCCGACCAAAGTGGCTTTTTGCGCCACCGCACCACTCAGGGCCGTGAAGACATGACCCTGCGCCTCAAGGTCGACGCGGTCGACTGACTGCGCATTTTCAGACCAGCCAGTCTCAGCCAAAAGTATTATGTAGTAGTCCAAAAAAAACACTACAAAACGTTTGACGAACGCCTGTTTGAAAGAGCATGATGGCCTCGCTCCCGCTAGCCAGGGGCCCTGAATAGGGCCTCCGGATCGCGCTCTCAGCCAACCAGCCGAGCCGATCCGTGTTGTAACGGCCCATAAGGCAGTGCGACGAGGTTGCGACTGGAACGTAGTTGTCCTGAGGGACGGGGAAGCGTCAGCAACATCCGCAAGATCGAAGGCAGTGCCCGGTAATCACCCCACGGTTTCCACGAACCGGCAAGTGAGCCAGTAGCGCAAAACCACCCATCGATCCTGTGAGCGTGTGCATCTCCTCACCCCACCCTCAGTTTCAATCTCTTCCAGTTGGTCCTTCGACGCGCTGCGGTGAGCAACCCGCAATAACCTTCAGAACGCAGGTTTTTGAGTGGGAAAGTCGGTGCTCAACCACATATACACTTTGAAGGATTGACCATGTCCGCATATCAAAACGACATCAAGGCCATTGCCGCACTGAAAGAAGTGAACGGTAACAGCTGGAGCGCTATCAACCCCGAGTCGGTTGCCCGCATGCGCGCACAGAACCGCTTCAAGACCGGTCTGGATATCGCCAAGTACACCGCGGCCATCATGCGCAAGGACATGGCCGAGTACGATGCCGACTCCTCCGTCTACACCCAGTCCCTGGGCTGCTGGCACGGTTTCATCGGACAGCAGAAGCTGATCTCCATCAAGAAGCACCTGAAGACCACCAACAAGCGCTACCTCTACCTTTCCGGCTGGATGGTTGCCGCGCTGCGTTCCGACTTCGGCCCGCTGCCCGACCAGTCCATGCATGAGAAGACCGCCGTTTCTGGTCTGATCGAAGAGCTCTACACCTTCCTGCGCCAGGCTGACGCCCGCGAACTGGACCTGCTGTTCACCGCCATGGACGCTGCTCGCGCCGCTGGCGACAAGTCCAAGGAAGCTGAAATCCAGGCCCAGATCGACAACTACGAAACCCACGTAGTACCGATCATCGCCGACATCGACGCTGGTTTCGGTAACCCGGAAGCCACCTACCTGCTGGCCAAGAAGATGATCGAAGCCGGTGCCTGCTGCATCCAGATCGAGAACCAGGTTTCCGACGAGAAGCAGTGCGGCCACCAGGACGGCAAAGTGACCGTTCCGCACGAAGACTTCCTCGCCAAGATCAACGCTGTTCGCTACGCCTTCCTCGAACTGGGCGTTGATGATGGTGTGATCGTTGCCCGTACCGACTCCCTGGGTGCCGGCCTGACCAAGCAGATCGCCGTTACCAAGCAACCGGGCGACCTGGGCGACCAGTACAACTCCTTCCTGGACTGCGACGAAATCAACGCCTCCGACCTGCAGAACGGCGACGTGGTGATCAACCGCGGCGGCAAGCTGCTGCGTCCGAAGCGCCTGCCGAGCAACCTGTTCCAGTTCCGCAAGGGCACCGGCGAAGATCGCTGCGTCCTGGACTGCATCACCTCGCTGCAGAACGGCGCCGACCTGCTGTGGATCGAAACCGAGAAGCCCCACGTTGGCCAGATCAAAGGCATGGTTGACCGTATCCGCCAGGTCATCCCGAACGCCAAGCTGGTTTACAACAACAGCCCGTCGTTCAACTGGACCCTGAACTTCCGTCAGCAAGTGTTCGATGCGTTCGTTGCTGAAGGCAAAGATGTTTCCGCCTACGACCGCGCCAAGCTGATGAGCGTCGAGTACGACGAAACCGAGCTGGCCCAGGTAGCAGACGAGAAGATCCGCACCTTCCAGCGCGACGGTTCGGCCCACGCTGGCATCTTCCACCACCTGATCACCCTGCCGACCTACCACACTGCGGCACTGTCCACGGACAACCTGGCCAAAGGCTACTTCGCCGACCAGGGCATGCTGGCCTACGTGAAGGGCGTTCAGCGTCAGGAACTGCGTCAAGGCATCGCCTGCGTCAAGCACCAGAACATGGCTGGCTCCGACATCGGCGACAACCACAAAGAGTACTTCGCTGGCGAAGCAGCTCTGAAAGCGAGCGGCAAAGACAACACCATGAACCAGTTCCACTAAACGGAACTGCCACCGGCCGACCACGCATCGGCCGGACATGGCGAGTCAGAAAACCCCGGTGCTTGCACCGGGGTTTTCTTTTGCCCTTTACCCGTGCCGGACAAAACCAACCTGCCGTCTGCTATGGGTTGCCAAGGCGCGACACATTCCTAGAATCAGCAAGAAACCTGGAGCACCGGCCGTGCCGCGAACCCTGCTGCTGATCCTGCTGCTCATCTCCCCCGTCCTGCGCGCCAGCGACCTGGAACTGCTGGTAAGCCCGCCACAACTGGCGTTGTTCCTTGGCGAACTGAAGAACAGCCAGCACCCGCGCTTCGCCGTGGTCGACTACGGTCGCGCCTCCACGCTCCCACGCTTCTACCTGTTCGACAGTCGCAGCCACGCTTTGCTAGACAGCTTCAGGGTTGCGCACGGCAAGGGATCGGACCCGGATCACGACAGTTACGCCGACCGCTTTTCCAACGACTTCGGAAGTCGCGCTACCTCCCTTGGCCTGTTCCGCACGTCACAGGTGTTCGACAGCGAAGAACCCAGCCATGGCCGCTCCATGCGCCTCATCGGCCTTAGCCCGAGCAATAGCAATGCCGAAGCGCGCGCCATCGTCATCCACGCCAACACTTACATGGAGGACACCTTCATCCTCGAGCACGGGATACCAGGGCGCAGCTACGGCTGCCTGGTCCTGGCCAGTACTGATCGAGACCAGGTCATCGCGCAACTGAAGGGTGGCGCGCTGATCTTCGCCATCAGCCAGAAGCGCGACGCCGTGGCGGGCAATTAACGCAAACTGTGCCGCTCCTCCCATGCAACAGCTTCTCCATCTTACTGTCACCGTTCCGTCGCTTTCAGCATTTAGCGTCAGATCTCCGTCGATTCGCCCGCGTGGAGATCCGCCTTGAACCAACACAACGACAAAGCCGTGCTCTTTGGCAACGGCGACGAACTGCCCAGCAACACATCCGACAACCCGCACATCAACGACCTGATCGGTGGACTCAACCGCCGTCAACTGTTGATCGGTGGCGCTGCTATGAGCACCCTCGCCTTCCTTGGCGCCGCCATCCCGGGTGAAGCCCTGGCAGCAGAACCCCAGGCCAAGGGCTTCCCCCTCAAGCCCCGCTCTCGCCTACCCTTCGAGGCCATTCCTATCGGCCGCGCAGACAGCATTACCGTTCCGCCAGGCTACAAGGCTACGCCTTTCATTCCCTGGGGTACTCCGATCACCGGGCGCTATCCGGCCTTTGCCGAAGACGCCAGCAACAGCGCCCAGGATCAGGCGGAGCAGATCGGCATGCACCATGACGGCATGCATTTCTTCCCCATCGATGCCCGCCGCGGCCCCGGCATGCGCTCTGACCACGGCCTGCTCGTACTGAACCATGAATACATCGACGCACCGCTGCTGCATCCGAACGGCCCGACAGTCGTTGATGGCAAGCGCACCAGTGCCGACGAAGTCCGCAAAGAAATCAACGCCCATGGCGTTTCG
The DNA here is from genome assembly GCF_029871195.1 of Pseudomonas sp. BN415. NCBI lineage: Bacteria > Pseudomonadati > Pseudomonadota > Gammaproteobacteria > Pseudomonadales > Pseudomonadaceae > Pseudomonas > Pseudomonas sp. BN415. The sequence continues at coordinate 58,175 of NZ_SSOK01000051.1, read as the reverse complement.
GTCGTCGAAATCCGCCGCAACGTACGTGGCGAATGGGAGGTCGTGCCAAGTCGCCGCAACCGCCGCATCACCGCCGCCACGCCCATGAAGATCTCCGGTCCGGCCCGTGGCCACAAGCTGCTGCAGACCCGCTACAGCCCGCAGGGCACAGCCACCCGAGGCACCCAGAACAACTGCGCGAACGGATTCACCCCCTGGGGCACCTACCTCACCTGCGAGGAGAACTGGGCCGGCTACTTCGCCACCCGCGACGCCGACCTACCCCGCGAACTCAAGCGCTACGGCCTTCGCAGCAGCAGCCGCTTCGGCTGGGAAACCCTGCCGGGCGACGAGTTCGAACGCTTCGACGCCACTCGCAAAGCGGCCGACGCCAAGGGCGACTATCGAAACGAGCCGAACCACTTTGGCTGGATTGTCGAGATCGACCCCTTCGATCCGGACTCCACGCCGATCAAGCACACCGCCCTGGGTCGCTTCGCTCATGAAGGCTTGATCTTCGCTCCAGTGAAACCAGGCCGGCCCGTGGTCTGTTACTCCGGCGACGACTCCCAGAACGAGTACATCTACAAATACGTCAGTCGCGAAAAGTACCGTCCCGGACAGGCCAACGGCCGCCTGCTGGACGAAGGCACCCTTTACGTCGCCCGCTTCAATGCCGATGGCAGCGGCGACTGGCTGGCCCTGGACATCAACGACCGCACATTCCTCAAGGCCTGCCTGACCGCCGGCGTCGCTTTTGCCGATCAGGGCGAAGTACTGATCAATACACGCCTGGCCGCTGACATCGTTGGCGCCACCCGTATGGACCGTCCGGAATGGGGTGCAGTGAATCCGGACAATGGCGAGGTCTACTTCACGCTCACCAACAACACCGCGCGCTCCAACGCCGACGCTGCGAACCCGCGCCCGGCCAACGCCTACGGCCATATCATCCGATGGCGTGAGAACAGTCGCGACCATGCAGGCAATCGATTCGACTGGAACCTCTTCCTGCTCGCCGGCCCCGAGGGAGATAGCCGTGGCCCGAACGGCAATCCGCTGGGCGCGCAGAACATCCTCGCCAGCCCGGACGGTCTCTGGTTTGACGACGAGGGTCGCCTGTGGATCCAGACCGATATGAGCGGCAGCCAATTGAACGCCGGCCCCTTCGGCAACAACCAGATGCTGGTAGCCGACCCGCGCAGCGGCGAACTGAAGCGCTTCCTGGTCGGCCCAACAGGTGCCGAAGTGACCGGCATCAGCGCGACGCCGGACTTCCGCACCCTGTTCATCAACATCCAGCACCCAGGCGAAGGCTCCACCGCCACGAACCTGCTAAGCACCTGGCCCGACGGCCCAGGCAAACGCCCGCGCTCATCCACCGTGGTCATCACGCGCGAAGACGGCCGCCGCCTACTCTGAATCCCCTCAAGGATTTCGGCCGACCCACGCGGGTCGGCCTCTTTTTCCTCGCTGGAAAGGCAGCATGAACAAAAACAAATGGAATTGTCGCAATTATGAAAACGACTTGAAGAGCAACTTTGGAGGACGCCAGGAGTATTTGTTATTTGCAGTTTTTAAGTTCTGCAAGAGCATTCTCGTGTAGTGATTAATTAACCACCAATCAAATGCTAATGACTATCATTCCCGCGCCAAATTCAACCCTCAGTGCGACATAAGGCCGCAATCAGACGAAGGCCTAAAAGAACCCTGAAAGCCCCGCCACCAGAGGCCTCCAGCCAAGCTAGCAGCCCAGAATTCGGCTGCGCGGGCAATTTTTTGGTGTGAAAAATTTACTTGCACACCCGCTCGGGCATAAAATTGTCGGAATCGATTGCCTGGGCATCATTGATACCCGGCATTAAACCTTTTAACGCAAGTGAACGCCGTTCCTTGTCTTAAGGAGTTCCGGCATGTCGGAAGCTACTGCCATCATCTCCCACAACTGGGGTTTCGCTGTTTTCCTGTTGGGTGTCGTCGGCCTCTGCGCCTTCATGATCGGGGTCTCTAGCCTGCTCGGCAGCAAGTCCATCGGTCGCAGCAAGAACGACCCCTTCGAATCCGGCATGCTCCCCACCGGCACTGCTCGCCTCCGCCTCTCCGCAAAATTCTATCTGGTCGCGATGCTCTTCGTGATCTTCGACGTCGAAGCCCTCTTTCTCTTCGCTTGGTCCGTCTCCGTCCGTGAAAGCGGCTGGGCCGGCTTTATTGAAGCAACCATTTTCATAGCAATTCTGTTGGCAGGTCTTGTCTACCTTTGGCGCATCGGGGCACTTGATTGGGCTCCCGAAGGTCGTCGCAAGCGGCAGGCGAAGCTAAAACAATGAGGCTTTGGCAATGCAATACAAACTTACTCGGATCGATCCGGATGCCACTTATGAGCAGTATCCGATCGGCGAACGGGAGACCGTTTCCGACCCGCTGCTAGAAGATCAGGTGCACAAGAACATCTTCCTGGGCAAGCTCGAGGATGTTCTCAACGGCGCAGTCAACTGGGGGCGCAAGAACTCCCTGTGGCCTTACAACTTCGGCCTCTCCTGCTGCTACGTGGAGATGACCACCGCCTTCACCGCGCCGCACGACATCGCGCGATTCGGTGCGGAGGTCATTCGTGCATCACCGCGCCAGGCGGATTTCATGGTCATCGCCGGCACCTGCTTCATCAAGATGGCACCGGTCATCCAGCGCCTCTATGAGCAGATGCTGGAGCCCAAGTGGGTGATCTCCATGGGTTCGTGCGCGAACTCCGGTGGTATGTACGATATTTACTCGGTCGTTCAGGGCGTGGACAAGTTCCTTCCCGTGGACGTCTACATTCCCGGCTGCCCGCCCCGTCCGGAGGCGTTTCTGCAAGGCTTGATGCTGCTGCAGGAATCCATCGGCCAGGAGCGCCGCCCGCTATCCTGGGTCGTGGGGGACCAAGGCATCTACCGTGCCGACATGCCCTCCGAGCGGGAAAAGCGCCGCGAACAGCGTATTCAGGTCACCAACCTGCGCAGCCCCGACGAAGTCTGAGCCTGTTCTTCTCTGGAAGACCCCAGGCTCATTCTTTACGTTGACCGATAGCGACCGAGACCATGACTGCAGACACCGTTCTGTCTATTCCGCCTTATAAGGCTGACGACCAAGACGTCGTCGTAGAGCTCAATTCCCGCTTTGGCGCCGAAAGCCTGACCATCCAGTCGACCCGCACCGGCATGCCGGTGATCTGGGTCGCCCGTGACAAGCTGATCGACGTCCTCAAGTTCCTGCGCAATCTCCCGCGCCCCTACGTCATGCTTTACGACCTGCATGGCGTCGACGAGCGCCTGCGGACCCAGCGTCGCGGCCTGCCGAATGCCGACTTCACGGTGTTCTACCACCTGATGTCGCTGGAGCGTAATAGTGACGTGATGATCAAGGTGGCCTTGTCCGAGGGCGACCTCAACCTTCCTACCGTCACCGGTATCTGGCCCAACGCCAACTGGTACGAACGCGAAGTCTGGGACATGTACGGCATCACCTTTGCCGGCCATCCGCACCTGTCGCGGATCATGATGCCCAACACCTGGGAAGGTCACCCGTTGCGCAAGGACTACCCGGCGCGCGCCACCGAATTCGATCCCTTCAGCCTGACCCTGGCCAAGCACCAGCTTGAAGAAGAAGCTGCGCGCTTCCGCCCGGAAGACTGGGGCATGAAACGCCACGGCGAGAATGAGGACTACATGTTCCTCAACCTCGGCCCGAACCACCCCTCCGCCCACGGTGCCTTCCGCATCATCCTGCAGCTGGACGGCGAAGAGATCGTCGACTGCGTGCCGGAAGTCGGTTACCACCACCGCGGCGCCGAGAAGATGGCCGAGCGCCAGTCCTGGCACAGCTTCATTCCGTACACCGACCGCATCGACTACCTCGGCGGAGTGATGAACAACCTGCCGTACGTCCTCGCGGTCGAAAAGCTCGCCGGCATCAAGGTGCCGCAGCGTGTCGACTTCATCCGCGTGATGATGGCCGAGTTCTTCCGGATCACCAGCCACCTGCTGTTCCTGGGCACCTATATCCAGGACGTCGGCGCCATGACCCCGGTGTTCTTCACCTTCACCGACCGCCAGCGCGCCTACAAGGTCATCGAAGCCGTCACCGGCTTCCGCCTGCACCCGGCCTGGTACCGCATCGGCGGCGTCGCCCACGACCTGCCGCGCGGCTGGGATGGCCTGGTGAAAGAGTTCGTCGAATGGCTGCCCAAGCGCCTCGACGAGTACGAAAAGGCCGCCCTGCAAAACAGCATCCTGCGTGGCCGTACGATCGGCGTTGCCCAGTACAACACCAAGGAAGCCCTGGAATGGGGCGTCACCGGTGCTGGCCTGCGCTCCACCGGTTGCGACTTCGACCTGCGCAAGGCACGCCCCTACTCCGGCTACGAGAACTTCGAGTTCGAAGTGCCGCTGGCCCACAACGGCGACGCCTACGATCGCTGCATGGTTCGCGTCGAAGAAATGCGCCAGAGCATCCGGATCATCGACCAGTGCCTCAAGAACATGCCGGAAGGCCCGTATAAGGCGGACCACCCGCTGACCACGCCGCCGCCGAAAGAGCGCACACTGCAGCACATCGAAACCCTGATCACCCACTTCCTGCAGGTTTCCTGGGGCCCGGTCATGCCGGCCAACGAAGCCTTCCAGATGATCGAGGCGACCAAGGGCATCAACAGCTACTACCTCACCAGCGACGGCAGCACCATGAGCTACCGCACCCGGATCCGGACGCCCAGCTTCCCCCACCTGCAGCAGATCCCTTCGGTGATCCGCGGCAGCATGGTGGCAGACCTGATCGCCTACCTGGGCAGTATCGACTTCGTAATGGCTGACGTGGACCGCTGATATGAGCACCCTTATCCAGACCGACCGTTTCGTCCTCAGCGAAACCGAGCGCTCGGCCATCGAGCACGAAATGCATCACTACGAGGACCCGCGCGCGGCGTCCATCGAAGCCCTGAAGATCGTCCAGAAAGAGCGTGGCTGGGTGCCGGACGGCGCTGCCGACGCCATTGGCGCGATCCTCGGCATTCCCGCCAGCGACGTCGAAGGCGTGGCTACTTTCTATAGCCAGATCTTCCGTCAACCGGTCGGCCGCCACGTGATCCGCGTGTGCGACAGCATGACCTGCTACGTCGGCGGCCATGAATCCGTCGTTGCCGAGATGCAGAAGCAACTCGGCATCGGACTCGGCCAGACCACCACCGACAACCGCTTCACCCTGCTGCCAGTCTGCTGCCTCGGCAACTGCGACAAGGCGCCGGCGGTGATGATCGACGACGACACCTTCGGCGACGTCCAGCCCGACGGTGTCTCCAAGCTGCTGGAGGCCTACCCATGAAGACCCTCACCTCCATCGGCCCGGCCAACCGCATCGCCCGCAGTGAAGAAACCCATCCGCTGACCTGGCGCCTGCGTGAAGACGCGCAGCCGGTATGGCTCGACGAGTACCAGCAGAAAAACGGCTACGCCGCCGCTCGCAAGGCCCTGACCGAAATGGCCCAGGCCGAGATCGTGCAGCAGGTCAAGGACTCCGGGCTCAAGGGCCGCGGCGGTGCGGGCTTCCCCACCGGCGTGAAGTGGGGCCTGATGCCAGCCGACGAATCCATGAACATCCGCTACCTGCTGTGCAACGCGGATGAAATGGAACCCAACACCTGGAAAGACCGCATGCTGATGGAACAGCTGCCCCACCTGCTGGTGGAAGGCATGCTGATCAGCGCGCGCGCCCTCAAGGCCTATCGCGGTTACATCTTCCTGCGCGGCGAATACGTCGACGCAGCGCGCAACCTCAACCGCGCCATAGACGAAGCCAAGGCCGCCGGCCTGCTGGGCAAGAACATCCTGGGCTCGGGCTTCGACTTCGAACTCTTCGTCCACACCGGCGCCGGCCGTTATATCTGTGGTGAAGAGACTGCCCTGATCAACTCCCTGGAAGGCCGCCGCGCCAACCCGCGCTCCAAGCCGCCCTTCCCTGCCGCCGTCGGCGTCTGGGGCAAGCCCACTTGCGTCAACAACGTCGAGACCCTGTGCAACGTGCCGGCAATCGTCGCCAACGGCGTGGACTGGTACAAAACCCTCGCCCGCCCGGGCAGCGAAGACATGGGCACCAAACTCATGGGCTTCTCCGGCAAGGTGAAGAACCCCGGCCTGTGGGAATTGCCCTTCGGCGTTCCGGCTCGCGAGCTGTTCGAAGACTACGCTGGTGGGATGCGCGACGGCTTCAAGCTGAAAGCCTGGCAGCCCGGCGGTGCCGGTACCGGTTTCCTGCTCCCCGAGCACCTCGATGCGCCCATGTATGCCGCCGGCATCGCCAAGGTGGGCACCCGTATGGGTACCGGGCTCGCCCTGGCCGTGGACGACAGCATCAACATGGTCTCCCTGCTGCGCAATATGGAAGAGTTCTTCGCCCGTGAGTCCTGCGGCTGGTGCACGCCTTGCCGCGACGGTCTGCCCTGGAGCGTCAAGCTCCTCCGCGCGTTGGAGCGCGGGGAAGGCCAAGCCGGCGACCTGGAGACCCTGGAGCAGCTCGTCAGCTTCCTCGGCCCAGGCAAGACCTTCTGCGCCCACGCTCCGGGGGCCGTCGAGCCGCTGGGCAGTGCCATGAAATATTTCCGTCCGGAATTCGAGGCAGGCATCGCCCGCCAGATCCCGGCAGCGCGACCGATTCCAGTCGGCGCCTGAGAAAAAAGGATTCGCGCAGCGGCGGCCGCAACCCGACCCCGCGCGCACGCTGATTCCATTAGCCAAAGCCCGGTCACACGGGCAGATGAAGACTGAACCATGGCCACTATCCACGTAGACGGCAAGACGCTCGAAGTCGATGGTGCAGACAACCTCCTGCAGGCCTGTCTGTCCCTCGGACTCGACATCCCCTACTTCTGCTGGCACCCGGCGCTCGGTAGCGTCGGCGCCTGCCGCCAGTGCGCGGTGAAGCAGTACACCGACGAGAACGACAAACGCGGTCGCCTCGTCATGTCCTGCATGACCCCCGCCACCGACAACTCCTGGATTTCCATTGACGACGAAGAGGCCAAGCAGTTCCGCGCCAGCGTCGTCGAATGGCTGATGACCAACCACCCGCACGACTGCCCGGTGTGCGAGGAAGGCGGCCACTGCCACCTGCAGGACATGACGGTAATGACCGGCCACAACGCCCGTCGCTATCGCTTCACCAAGCGCACCCACCAGAATCAGGAACTAGGCCCGTTCATCGCCCACGAGATGAACCGCTGCATCGCCTGCTACCGCTGCGTGCGCTACTACAAGGACTACGCCGGCGGCACCGACCTCGGCGTTTACGGCGCCCACGACAACGTCTACTTCGGCCGCGTCGAAGACGGCACCCTCGAGAGCGAGTTCTCGGGCAACCTGGTCGAGGTCTGCCCGACTGGTGTGTTCACCGACAAGACCCACTCCGAGCGCTACAACCGCAAGTGGGACATGCAGTTCGCCCCGAGCATCTGCCACGGCTGTTCCAGCGGCTGCAACATCAGCCCCGGTGAGCGTTACGGCGAGATCCGCCGCATCGAGAACCGCTTCAACGGCTCGGTGAACCAGTACTTCCTCTGCGACCGCGGCCGCTTCGGCTACGGCTACGTCAACCGTGAGGATCGCCCACGCCAGCCGCTGCTGGGTAACCAGAAGCTGAGCCTGGACGGCGCCCTGGACAAGGCCGCCGAACTGCTGAAAGGCAAGCGCGTGATCGGCATCGGTTCGCCCCGCGCCAGTCTCGAAGGCAACTTCGCCCTGCGCGAGCTGGTTGGCATCGAGAACTACTACTCCGGCATCGCCGCCAGCGAACTGGCGAACCTGCGTCTGATCCGCGACGTCCTGCAGAACGGCCCGCTACCGGTCCCCACCCTGCGCGACATCGAGCAGCACGACGCGATCTTCGTCCTCGGTGAAGACCTGACCCAGACCGCAGCCCGCATGGCCCTCGCCCTGCGCCAGGCCGTCAAGGGCAAGGCCACCGAAATCGCCGCCTCGATGAAAATCCAGGACTGGCACATGGCCGCCGTGCAGAACGTCGCCCAGGACGCCCTGAACCCGCTGTTTATCGCCAGTGTCACGGCTACCCGCCTGGATGACGTCGCCGCTGAAAGCGTCCACGCCGCACCGGCTGACCTCGCCCGTATCGGTTTCGCCGTGGCCCACGCCATCGACCCGAGCGCTCCGGCCGTGGAAGGACTGGAAGGCGAAGCGGCCGAACTGGTCAAACGCATTGCCGACGCTTTGCTGGCCGCCAAACGTCCGCTGGTCATTTCCGGCGCTTCGCTGGGCGAGAAAGCCCTTATCGAAGCCGCGGCGAACATCGCCAGCGCGTTGAAGAACCGTGAGAAGAACGGCTCCATCAGCCTGGTGGTGCCGGAAGCCAACAGCATGGGCCTGGCCCTGTTCGGTGGCGAGTCCCTGGAAGCCGCCCTGGAGGCCCTGACCTCCGGCAAGGCCGACGCTGTCGTGGTCCTGGAAAACGACCTGTACCGCCGCGCCGACGCCGCCAAGGTGGACGCCGCCCTGGCAGCCGCCAAGGTCGTCATCGTCGCCGACCACCAGCAGACGGCCACCGTCGAATGCGCCCACCTGGTGCTCCCGGCTGCCAGCTTCGCCGAAGGCGATGGCACCCTGGTCAGCCTGGAAGGTCGTGCCCAGCGTTTCTTCCAGGTCTATGACCCGTCCTACTACGACGCCAACATCCTCGTTCGCGAAGGCTGGCGCTGGCTGCACGCACTGCACAGCACCCTGCTGGGCAAGTCCGTGGACTGGACCCAACTGGACCAGGTCACCGCCGCCTGCGCCGACAGCAGCTCGTTGCTGGCTGGCATCCGCGACGCGGCTCCGAGCGCCTCGTTCCGCATCAAGGGCCTGAAGCTCGCCCGTGAGCCGCACCGCTACAGCGGCCGCACGGCCATGCGCGCCAACATCAGCGTACACGAGCCGCGCCAACCGCAGGACAAGGACTCGGCCTTCGCCTTCTCCATGGAAGGTTATGCCGGCAGCGCCGAACCCCGTCAGCAGATCCCCTTCGCCTGGTCCCCGGGTTGGAACTCGCCGCAGGCCTGGAACAAATTCCAGGACGAAGTCGGTGGCCACCTGCGCGCCGGCGACCCGGGCATTCGCCTGATCGAAGCCAAAGGCCAGGCTCTTCCCTGGTTCAGCGTCAATGCCGCCTTCAACCCGGCTCAGGGCACCTGGCAGGCCGTGCCGCTGCACCACCTGTTCGGCAGCGAGGAGAACAGCTCCCGCGCCGCTCCGGTTCAAGAGCGCATCCCGCAGCCCTACGTGGCCATGGCCAAGGACGAAGCGGATCGCCTCGGCGTCAATGACGGCGCCCTTATCGCCCTGACCGTCAATGGCCAGACCCTGCGTCTGCCGCTTGCCATCAAGGAAGAAATGGGCATCGGCCTGATCGGCCTGCCTGCCGGTCTGCCGGGTATCCCGGCAGTCTTCGCCGGTGCCGTCGTCACTGCCGTACAGGAGTCCGCGCAATGAGTTGGCTGACGCCCGAACTGATCGACATCGTCGTCACCGTCCTCAAAGCCATCGTCATCCTGCTCGGGGTGGTCGTGACCGGTGCGCTGCTCTCCTGGGTGGAACGCCGCCTGCTGGGCCTCTGGCAGGACCGCCATGGTCCGAACCGGGTGGGGCCCTTCGGCGCATTCCAACTGGGCGCGGACATGATCAAGATGTTCTTCAAGGAAGACTGGACCCCGCCGTTCGCCGACAAGCTGATCTTCACCCTGGCGCCCATCATCGCGATGAGTGCCCTGTTGATCGCGTTTGCCGTGGTGCCGGTCACCCCCACCTGGGGTGTGGCCGACCTTAACATCGGCGTGCTGTTCTTCTTCGCCATGGCCGGCATCGCGGTCTACGCGGTGCTCTTCGCCGGCTGGTCGAGCAACAACAAGTTCGCCCTGCTCGGCAGCCTGCGTGCCTCGGCCCAGACCATCTCCTACGAGGTGTTCCTGGCGTTGTCGCTGATGGGCATCGTGGCCCAGGTCGGCTCCTTCAACATGCGCGACATCGTTGAATACCAGGCCCAGAACCTGTGGTTCATCATTCCGCAGTTCTTCGGCTTCTGTACCTTTTTCATCGCTGGCGTCGCCGTGACTCACCGTCACCCGTTCGACCAGCCGGAAGCGGAACAGGAACTGGCCGACGGCTACCACATCGAATACGCCGGCATGAAATGGGGCATGTTCTTCGTGGGTGAGTACATCGGCATCGTGCTGATCTCCGCCCTGCTCGTGACCCTGTTCTTCGGCGGCTGGCATGGCCCGTTCGGCATACTGCCGCAGATCCCCTTCATCTGGTTCGCGCTCAAGACCGCCTTCTTCATCATGCTGTTCATCCTGCTGCGCGCGTCGATCCCGCGCCCGCGCTATGACCAGGTGATGGCCTTCAGCTGGAAGGTGTGCCTGCCGCTGACCCTGATCAACCTGCTGGTGACCGGCGCGCTCGTGCTGGCCGCGGCCCAGTAAGGAGAAACACCATGATCAAAGAAATCATCCACGTCGTGCATGGCACCTTCACCCAGCTTCGCAGCCTGGTGATGATCTTCGGCCATGCCTTCCGCAAGCGTGACACCCTGCAATACCCGGAAGAGCCCGTGTACCTGCCGCCGCGCTACCGCGGCCGCATCGTCCTCACCCGCGACCCCGATGGCGAAGAGCGTTGCGTAGCCTGCAACCTCTGCGCCGTGGCCTGCCCGGTCGGCTGCATTTCCCTGCAGAAGGCCGAGACCGAGGACGGTCGCTGGTACCCCGAGTTCTTCCGCATCAACTTCTCCCGCTGCATCTTCTGCGGCCTGTGCGAAGAAGCCTGCCCCACCACCGCGATCCAGCTGACCCCGGATTTCGAGATGGGCGAGTTCAAGCGCCAGGACCTGGTGTACGAGAAGGAAGACCTGCTGATCTCCGGTCCAGGCAAGAACCCGGACTACAACTTCTATCGCGTGGCGGGTATGGCCATTGCCGGCAAACCGAAAGGTGCCGCGCAGAACGAGGCCGAGCCGATCAACGTGAAGAGCCTGCTGCCCTAAGGAGACGCGCGTGGAATTCGCCTTCTATTTCGCCGCTGGTGTGGCCGTTGTCTCCACCCTGCGGGTAATCACAAACACCAATCCGGTGCATGCCCTGCTGTATCTCATCGTCTCGCTGCTGGCGGTGTCGATGTGCTTCTTCGCCCTGGGCGCGCCCTTTGCCGGCGCGCTGGAAATCATCGTCTACGCGGGCGCCATCATGGTGCTGTTCGTCTTCGTGGTCATGATGCTCAACCTCGGCCCGGCAATCGCCGAACAGGAGAAGAAGTGGCTCAAGCCCGGCATCTGGACCGGCCCTGCCCTGCTCTCCCTGATTCTGCTGGCCGAACTGCTGTATGTGCTGTTCGGCAATGCCACTGGTGCCACCATCGGTCACACCACCGTGGACGCCAAGGCAGTTGGCATCGCCCTCTTCGGCCCGTACCTGCTCGCTGTGGAGCTGGCTTCCATGCTGCTGCTGGCAGCCCTGGTCGCCGCCTTCCACCTCGGCCGCCACGAAGCTAAGGAATAAGCCATGAACGCAATCCCACTGGAACATGGCCTCGCGGTCGCCGGCGTGCTCTTCTGCCTCGGCCTGGTCGGCCTGATGGTGCGCCGCAACATCCTCTTCGTGCTCATGAGCCTGGAAGTCATGATGAACGCCGCCGCGCTGGCCTTCGTGGTCGCCGGCGCCCGCTGGGCCCAGCCTGACGGCCAGATCATGTTCATTCTGGTGATCAGCCTTGCAGCCGCCGAAGCCAGTATCGGCCTGGCGATCCTCCTGCAGCTGTACCGCCGCTTCCATACCCTCGATATCGACGCTGCCAGCGAGATGCGCGGATGAACCTTCTATTCCTCACTTGCCTGTTCCCGCTGCTTGGCTGGTTCATCCTGGCCTTCTCCCGCGGGCGTCTCTCCGAAAACACCTCTGCCGTCATCGGCGTCGGTTCCGTGGGCCTCTCGGCCTTGGTCGCGGCCTGGATCATCTGGCAGTTCAACGTGGCCCCGCCAGAAGGCGGCGTCTATACCCAGATGCTCTGGCAATGGATGAGCGTGGCGGGCTTCGCGCCCAGCTTCACCCTCTACCTGGATGGCCTCTCCCTGACCATGCTCGGCGTGGTCACCGGCGTCGGTTTCCTGATCCACCTGTTCGCCTCCTGGTACATGCGTGGTGAAGAGGGTTACTCGCGCTTCTTCGCCTATACCAACCTGTTCATCGCCAGCATGCTGTTCCTGGTGCTGGGCGATAACCTGCTGTTCCTCTACTTCGGTTGGGAAGGCGTGGGGCTGTGCTCGTACCTGCTGATCGGCTTCTACTTCAAGCACACGCCCAACGGCAACGCAGCGCTGAAGGCCTTCATCGTGACCCGCGTGGGCGACGTGTTCATGGCCATCGGCCTGTTCATCCTGTTCTTCCACCTGGGCACCCTGAACATCCAGGAACTGATGAAGCTGGCCCCCGAGAAGTACGTCGCCGGTGACGCCTGGCTGTGGGTCGCCACCCTGATGCTGCTCGGCGGCGCCGTGGGCAAATCCGCCCAGCTGCCGCTGCAGACCTGGCTGGCCGACGCGATGGCGGGCCCGACCCCGGTTTCCGCGCTGATCCACGCGGCGACCATGGTGACTGCGGGCGTCTACCTGATCGCCCGTACCCACGGCCTGTTCCTGCTGACCCCGGAAATCCTCGAACTGGTCGGTATCGTCGGTGGCGTGACCCTGGTCCTGGCCGGCTTCGCCGCCCTGGTACAGACCGACATCAAGCGTATCCTCGCCTACTCCACCATGAGCCAGATCGGCTACATGTTCCTCGCACTCGGCGTGGGCGCATGGGATGCGGCGATCTTCCACCTGATGACCCACGCCTTCTTCAAGGCCCTGCTGTTCCTCGCTTCCGGTGCGGTGATCAACGCCTGCCACCACGAGCAGAACATCTTCAAGATGGGTGGCCTGTGGAAGAAACTGCCGCTGGCCTACGCGAGCTTCATCGTCGGTGGTGCGGCACTGGCGGCCCTGCCGCTGATCACCGCCGGCTTCTACTCCAAGGACGAGATCCTCTGGGAAGCCTTCGCCAGTGGCCACTCCGGTCTGCTCTACGCCGGTCTGGCGGGCGCCTTCCTGACCTCGATCTACACCTTCCGCCTGATCTTCATCGCCTTCCATGGTGAAGCGCAGACCGAAGCCCATGCTGGCCACGGCGTCGCTCACTGGCTGCCGCTGACCGTGCTGATCGTGCTCTCCACCTTCATCGGCGCGCTGATCACCCCGCCGCTGGCCGGCGTCCTGCCGGAAAGCGTCGGCCACGCCGGTGGCGAAGCCAAGCACAGCCTGGAAATCGCCTCGGGCGCCATCGCCCTGGCGGGCATCCTGCTGGCCGCCCTGCTCTTCCTTGGCAAGCGCCGTTTCGTCAGCGCACTCGCCCAGAGTGCGCCGGGTCGCTTCCTTGGTGCCTGGTGGTATGCCGCCTGGGGCTTTGACTGGCTCTACGACCTGCTGTTCGTCAAACCCTACCTGCTGGTCTGCCGCCTGCTCCGTCGCGATCCCATCGACGGCACCATCGGCCTGGTTCCACGCGTGGTAAGGGGCGGCAACTTTGCCCTCAGCCGTAGCCAGACCGGCCAGCTGCGCTGGTACGCCGTATCCATCGTCGGCGGAGCCGTGCTCGTGCTCGGCGCCGTGCTGCTGACCTGAATCTTCTTAAGGAATTGAGCCCGTCATGATTCTGCCCTGGCTAATCCTGATTCCCTTCATCGGCGGCCTGCTCTGCTGGCAGGGTGAGCGCTTCAGCGCCACCCTGCCCCGCTGGATCGCCCTGCTCACCATGTCCCTGCTGTTCGTTCTCGGCCTCTGGCTGTGGGCGACCGGTGACTTCACCCTGGCACCCGCCCCTGGCACCGATCCGGTCTGGGCACATGAGTTCCAGGTGCAGTGGATCGAGCGCTTCGGCGTCACCATCCACCTGGCAATGGATGGCATCTCGGTCCTGATGATCGTCCTCACCGGCCTGCTCGGGGTGCTTTCGGTACTCTGCTCCTGGCGTGAGATCCAGAACCGCGTCGGCTTCTTCCACCTCAACCTGATGTGGATCCTCGGCGGAGTGGTCGGCGTATTCCTCGCCATCGACCTGTTCCTGTTCTTCTTCTTCTGGGAAATGATGCTGGTGCCGATGTACTTCCTCATCGCGCTCTGGGGTCACAGCGGCAGCAAGGGCAAGACCCGTATCACCGCCGCCACCAAGTTCTTCATCTACACCCAGGCCAGCGGCCTGATCATGCTGGTGGCCATCCTCAGCCTGGTGCTGGTGAACTACAGCAACACCGGCGTGCTGACCTTCAACTACGCCGACCTGCTGAAGGCCCAGCTCGCCCCGGGTACCGAGTACCTGCTGATGCTCGGCTTCTTCATCGCCTTCGCGGTGAAGTTCCCGGTGGTGCCGTTCCACTCCTGGCTGCCCGATGCCCACGCCCAGGCACCGACCGCAGGCTCCGTCGACCTCGCCGGCATCCTGCTGAAAACCGCCGCCTACGGCATGATCCGCTTCGCCCTGCCGCTGTTCCCCAACGCCTCGGCCGAGTTCGCGCCGATCGCACAGTGGCTTGGCGTGTTCGCCATCGTCTACGGCGCCCTGCTGTCCTTCGCCCAGACCGACATCAAGCGCCTGGTGGCCTACTCCAGCGTGTCCCACATGGGCTTCGTGCTGATCGCCATCTACTCCGGTAGCCAGATCGCGCTGCAAGGTGCCGTCGTCCAGATGATCGCCCACGGCCTCTCCGCCGCCGCACTCTTTATCCTGTGTGGCCAGCTCTACGAGCGCCTGCACACCCGTGACATGCGCGAGATGGGTGGCATCTGGAACCGCATGCCCTACCTGCCCGCGATCAGCCTGTTCTTCGCTGCTGCGGCACTGGGCCTGCCGGGTACCGGCAACTTCGTTGGTGAGTTCCTGATTCTGGTCGGCGCCTTCCAGCAAGTGCCTTGGATCGCCGTCCTGGCCTCCACAGGCCTGGTGTTCGGTTCGGTCTACTCGCTGATCATGATTCACCGCGCCTACTTCGGCCCGGCGAAGAACGAGAACGCCTACGAAGGCCTGAGATACCGCGAGCTGACCATGGTCCTGGGCCTTGCCGGCCTCTTGATCCTGCTCGGTGTTTACCCGCAACCGGTACTGGATACCTCTGCTGCGACCATGCATGGCGTGCACCAGTGGCTGGATTCCGCCGTCAATCAACTCGTTGCCCGGTAAGTAGGTTATGGAATTCACGACTCAACACCTGATCGCCCTGCTGCCGCTGCTGGTCACCTGCGCCACTATTGTCGTGGTCATGCTGGCCATTGCCTGGAAGCGGCACCACTCCTGGACCTTCGGCCTGTCGGTCATCGGTCTCAACCTCGCCCTGCTCTCCATCCTGCCGGCGCTCAAGGTCACCCCCCTGGAGGTGACCCCGCTGATGATGGTGGACCACTTCGGCGCCTATTACATGGCGCTGGTCCTGGCCGGCACCCTCGCCTGCGTCACCCTGATCCATGCCTACCTGGGCGGTGAGTCGGGCAAGGGCTACCCGGGCAACCGTGAAGAGATGTACCTGCTGATCCTCCTGTCCGCCGCCGGCGGCCTGGTGCTGGTCACCGCGCAGCACCTGGCGGGCCTGTTCATCGGCCTGGAACTGCTTTCGGTGCCGGTCTATGGCCTGGTGGCGTACGCCTTCTTCAACAAGCGTTCCCTGGAAGCCGGCATCAAGTACATGGTGCTGTCCGCCGCGGGTTCCGCGTTCCTGCTGTTCGGCATGGCACTGCTCTACGCCGACGCCGGCAGCCTGAGCTTCAGCCAGCTGGCCGCTGCCGGAACCTCCAGCGTGCTGTCCCAGCTCGGCATTGGCATGATGCTGATCGGCCTGGCGTTCAAGCTGTCCCTCGTGCCCTTCCACCTCTGGACCCCGGACGTGTACGAAGGCGCCCCTGCGCCGGTAGCCGCCTTCCTGGCCACTGTCAGCAAGGTTGCCGTGTTCGCCGTGCTGCTGCGCCTGTACCAGTTGTCCCCGGCCACCGCCGGTGGCTGGCTGAACGACCTGCTGACCGTGATCGCCATTGCGTCGATCATCTTCGGCAACCTGCTGGCGCTGGTGCAGAACAACATCAAGCGTCTGCTGGGCTACTCCTCCATCGCCCACTTCGGCTACCTGCTGGTAGCGCTGATCGCGAGCAAGGGCCTGGCGGTGGAGGCCATCGGTGTTTACCTGGCCACCTACGTGCTGACCAGTCTGGGCGCCTTCGGTGTGGTCACCCTGATGTCCACCCCGTACAGCGGCCGTGATTGTGACGCCCTGTACGAGTACCGCGGCCTGTTCTGGCGCCGTCCGTACCTGACCGCAGTGCTCACTGTGATGATGCTGTCCCTGGCCGGCATCCCACTCACTGCCGGCTTCATCGGCAAGTTCTTCGTGATCGCCGCTGGTGTCGAGTCCGGCCTGTGGTGGCTGCTGGGCGCCATGGTCCTGGGCAGCGCCATCGGCGTGTTCTACTACCTGCGCGTCATGGTCACGCTGTTCCTGGTCGAGCCGAACCTGCGCCGCCACGATGCCGACATGCATTGGGCCCAGCGCGCTGGTGGCATCATGCTGCTGTTCGTGGCGCTGCTGGCCTTCTTCCTCGGCGTCTACCCGCAGCCGCTTCTGGACCTGGTCCAGCACTCCGGCCTGGTGGCACTCGCCAACTGAGGCGAACCCCGAGAAACAAAAAACCCGGCACCTGCCGGGTTTTTTGTGGGTGCTGGAAATGCCTGCAACCGCTCAGGTGGGCCTGCACAACCGCTCAACGCCAGGACAACCGCCAGCGAAAGAAGCAGTAACAGCGCACAACGAGAAACGAAACAGAGGTCAGACCAGGTAGCCGACTGCCAAAAGCGACACTGTCGGCAGCGGCGGCGATGCCGATGTTCAAGACTCGGCGAGTAGAGGGAACCGGGGCGGCGCGAACGAGCAACCCCGGTAAAAGGGCTTAGATCCTGAACTGCTTCACCAACCCGCCCAGGCTGTCGCCGAGGCGGGCCAGGCTGCGGGCTGTGTCCGCGCCATGGCGGGTTTCTTCGGCAACGCTGTCCACTGCCACTGCGATCTGGTGCACGCTGCGGTTGATCTCTTCTGCCACCGCCGTCTGCTCTTCGGCAGCGCTGGCGATCTGCGCGTTCATGGCATTGATGGTGCCGATCAGCCCGGCGATGGCGTCCAGGGAGGCTCCAGCCTGGTTAGCCTGGTTGCTGGTGGTGTCGCCAGCATCGCTGGAGCGGCGCATGGCGGTCACGGCGTCCTGGGTGCCTTGCTGCAAGCGATCGATCATGCCCTGGATTTCCTGGGTGCTCTGCTGGGTACGACTGGCCAGGGCCCGTACCTCGTCCGCTACCACGGCGAAACCGCGACCCGCCTCGCCGGCACGGGCAGCCTCGATGGCCGCGTTGAGCGCCAGCAGGTTGGTCTGTTCGGCGATGGAGCGGATCACGCCCAGCACACTGACGATGGACTGCACGTCCTGCTGCAGGCTATCCAGGGACAGGCCACTGCTGCGGATATCGCCGACCAATGCGTGGATGCGCGTGATACTGCCGTCCACCACCTGCTTGGCGGCTTGTCCTTCCTGGTCGGTCTGCTGCGCCGCTTCGGCAGCACCTTGGGCACTCCTGGCCACTTCGTGAGCCGCAGCGGACATTTCGTTGATGGCCGTGGCCACCTGATCGGTCTCGTGACGCTGGCGTTCCATGGCCTGCTCGGAACGCTGTGCCTGCGCCGCCACCTCGCCTACCAGGCCAGTGAGCTGGCCGGTCATGTCAACGATCTGGCGCACCAGGCCATGGATCTTCTCGGCGAAGCGGTTGAAGGAACCCGCCAGCTCACCCAGCTCGTCATGGCTGTCCACCACAAGGCGACGGGTCAGGTCACCCTCACCGGCAGCAATGTCATCCAGGTTGGCTTTGATGCGCTGCAGCGGACGTACCAGGGCATTGGCCAGGCTCAGGCCAACCAGGCCGAAGATCACCAGCAACACGGCGGCGATCACCACCACGCTGGTCACGATGGTGCTGACGCGCTCGTCAATCTCGCTTTCCACCTTGGCCACCTGGGCCGCCACACCGTCCAGGTTCACCGCGGTGCCCAGCGCCAGGTCCCACTTGGGCAGGTAGTAGCTGTAGGCCAGCTTGGGTACCAGCACACTCTCGTTACCCGGCAGGGAAGAGCTGTACTCCACATAGTTGGAACCGTCCTTGGCCACAGCCACCAGGCGATCATTCACCGCCACGCCGTTCGGGTCCTTGCGGCCGGTGAAGCTCTTGCCCACGTCCACCGGGCTGTCCCCACGGAACAGGCGCACGACCTGCGAGTCGTAGCCGAAGAAGTAACCATCCTTGCCGTACTTGATCTTCGACAGAATGGCGATGGCCTGTTCGCGGCTGGCGGTGTCGCCGGAGGACGAAGCGTCATACAACGCCTGCACCGAACCCAGGGCGATCTGCATATAGCTCTTCAGCTCCTGGCGGCTTTCCTCGACCAGACGCTCTCGGGTGTTCTTTACCTCATCTTCGGCGAGGCTGTGAATCACCTGGGTCACCGCACCGGACAGCACCAGCGCAAAGAGAATCACTGGCACCAGTGCCAACAGCAGGACTTTGGTCTTCAGGGTCAATCGCATGGAGCAATCCTCGGTAGGCAGAGCCAGAAAGCACAGCGGGGTTGCCGATATATCGGCAACCCCGCGCACACCTTAAACGACCACTGGGTCGAAATGATTAAACGAGCGACTGGGTCGAGGCGCCTCAGAGCACCATCGCCGCGACCCAGCCAAATGCCATCAGCGGCAAGTTGTAATGCAGGAAAGTGGGTACCACGGTATCCCAGATATGGTTGTGCTGGCCGTCCACATTCAGGCCCGATGTCGGGCCAAGGGTCGAGTCGGAAGCCGGCGAACCGGCGTCACCCAGGGCGCCCGCAGTGCCGACGATGCTGACGATGGCCAGCGGGCTGAAGCCCAATTGCACGCAGAGCGGCACGAAGATGGCCGCGATGATCGGCACCGTAGAGAAGGACGAGCCGATCCCCATGGTCACCAGCAGCCCCACCAGCAGCATCAACAATGCACCCAGCGCCTTGCTGTGGCCGATCCAGCCGGCCGATGCATCCACCAGGGTTTCCACCTGGCCGGTTGCGCGCATCACCTCGGCAAAGCCCGAAGCGGCGATCATGATGAAGCCGATCATGGCCATCATCTTCATGCCCTCGGTGAACAGGTCGTCCGCCTCTTTCCAGCGCACCACGCCCGATAGCGAGAAGATCACGAAGCCCAGCAGCGCGCCGATGATCATCGAGTCGAGCCACAGCTGCACCACGAAGGCGACCAGGATGGCCACCCCCGCCACACCGAGGCTAAGCGGGTTATAGGCAACGCTCACCTGCTCGGCCTGGGCGATGCGTTCCAGGTCATAGACGCGCTTGCCGCGGTAACTGACGAACACCGCGATGAAAAGACCGGCGACCATGCCCAGGGCCGGTATCAGCATCGCGTGGGTGACGTTCACACCGGTAACGTCGACGCCACTTTTCACCACATTCGCCAGCAGGATCTCGTTCAGGAAGATGTTGCCGAAACCTACTGGCAAAAACATGTACGGCGTGATCAGGCCGAAGGTGATCACGCAGGCAATCAGCCGACGGTCGATGGACAGGCGCGTCAGTACATAAAGAAGCGGCGGCACCAGCAGCGGTATGAATGCAATGTGGATCGGCAGGATGTTCTGCGAGGAAATCGCCACGCACAGCAGGAGTGCGACCAGCAGCCATTTCAGTGCATTACCGCCATTGGCTTCCTGCCGGCCCACCAGAGCCAGGGCCCTGTCCGCCAGTGCGTGGGCCAGGCCGGAACGGGCGATGGCCACGGCAAACGCGCCCAGTAGCGCATAGGACAGCGCCACGGTGGCACCGCCCCCCAGCCCCTTGTTGAAGGCCGCCAGAGAACCTTCGATTCCCAGGCCGCCGACCGTTCCACCCACCAGGGCACCCACGATCAGGGCCACCACCACGTGCACCCGGCACAGGCTGAGAACCAACATGATCCCCACCGCCGCTACTACCGCATTCATAGCCTCTCCTCAGGTTTCGGGGCCAAGCCAACCGCGGGTTCGCCGCGAAAAAAAGGGCGCACTCTGCCCAAACCGGCCACCTCTGTCAAAAGCGTTCGGAATATTGTTCGGAGTGTGCATAATTCTTGCCTGCAAATTGCGCCCTCGTGCATTCCGCACGGCTATTCGTCGTCTACGCGTCAAGAAATCGCCTGTCGCGCCGATATCGAATGAAGTTCCGACGAGTCAGAAGGAAGTCCCAATGCCGTTCAATCACCTGTCCATCCAGTGGAAGATCACCTTGCTGGCCGGCATTTGCCTGCTGGCCATCGTGACCTTGCTGGTCGGTTCGTCCCTGTATCAGTCCAAACGCAGCGCCAGCCTGGTAAAAGCCGAAAGCAGCCAGATGCTCGACCAGAGCGCGCAACTGCGCCTGCAGGCCCGCGCGGAGCTGCAGGCCATCCGCATCCAGCGCTACTTCATGGACAACTATCAGTACGGCAAGGGTTTCTCGCGCCAGGTCCTGTTCCTCAAGGAGCAGGCGGAAAAGCGCTTCCTCGACGCCTTCGACCTGCGTGAAGACCTGACCCGTCAGGTGCGTACCAGCCTGGAAGCCAACCCTGAAATCCTCGGCCTCTACCTCGTCTTCGAACCCAATGCCCTGGACGGCAAGGACGAACTCTTCGTTGACCAGGCCGAGCTCGGCAGCAACGACAAGGGCCGGTTCTCCCTCTATTGGGCACAACCCACTCCCGGCAAACTGGAATCCGAATCCATGACCGAGGAGCTGCTCGCCGACAGCAGTGCCGGTCCTAGTGGCGCCCCCTACAACGCCTGGTACACCTGTCCGATCAAGACCGGCCAGGCCTGCGTACTGGACCCCTACTTCGATAACGTCGGCGACCGCCAGGTGCTGATGACCAGCATCGCCTTTCCCCTGCAACTGAATGGCAAGACCGTGGGTGTCATGGGCCTGGACATCAGCCTGGAAAGCCTGCAGCAACTGAGCGTATCTGGTAACCGCGAGCTGTACGACGGCAATGGACATGTCAGCATCCTCAGCCCGGCGGGCCTGCTTGCCGGCCATAGCCGCGACGTCAGCCTGCTCAGCGCCAAGCTCGACAAGGCCTTTGGCGAAAAAGCCAGCGAGCTGGCCGGCAACCTCCAGGCCGGCAAGGCCGTGGAAATGCAGCACGATGGCATGCTGCGCGTGATGCAGCCCTTCAAGCCGATTCCCACCGCTGCCCCCTGGAGCGTGCTGCTGGAAGTACCGGAGAAAGTCCTGTTGGCCCCCGCGCTGGAGCTGAGCACCAAACTCGATGCGCAGAACCACGCTGCCAACCTCACCGGCCTGCTGATTGGTCTGGTCGCTGGCATCGCCGGCCTGCTGCTGGTGTGGCTGACCGCCCGTGGCGTGACCCGGCCGATCCAAGGCGTGGCCAGCATGCTCAAGGACATCGCCAGCGGCGAAGGCGACCTGACCCGCCGCCTGGATTACGCCCGCCAGGACGAGCTGGGTGAACTGGCCGGCTGGTTCAACCGCTTCCTCGACAAGCTGCAGCCGATCATCGCTGACGTAAAGCGCTCGGTGCAGGACGCCCGCAGCACCGCCGACCAATCCGCCGCCATCGCCAGCCAGACCAGCGCCGGCATGCAGCAGCAGTACCGCGAAGTCGACCAGGTGGCCACCGCCTCCCACGAGATGAGTGCCACCGCCCAGGACGTCGCCCGCAGCGCCGCCCAGGCCGCCGAAGCCGCCCGCGGCGCCGACCACGCCACCCGCGAGGGCCTCGGCGTGATCGGCAAGACCACCAGCGCCATCGAGCAACTGGCCAGCGAAATGAGCGCGGCCATGGAAGAAGTGCAAAGCCTGGCCAGCAGCAGCGAGCAGATCGGCTCGGTGTTGGAAGTGATCCGCGCCATCGCCGAGCAGACCAACCTGTTGGCACTCAACGCCGCCATCGAGGCCGCCCGCGCCGGCGAAGCCGGCCGTGGCTTTGCCGTGGTCGCGGACGAGGTACGCAACCTGGCCAAGCGCACCCAGGACTCGGTGGAAGAAATCCGCCAGGTGATCGAAGGCCTGCAACACGGCACCCGCGAAGTGGTCGGCTCGATGCACAGCAGCCACCGCCAGGCCCAGGGCAGCGTCGAGCAAGTGGAGCAGGCCGTGGTCGCACTGCAGCGCATCGGCGACGCGGTGACGGTGATCAGCGACATGAACCTGCAGATCGCCTCGGCAGCCGAGGAGCAGAGCGCGGTGGCCGAGGAGATCAACCGCAACGTGGCAGCGATCCGCGACGTCACCGAGTCCCTCTCCGGCCAGGCCGAGGAATCCGCCCAGGTCAGCCAGGCCCTCAACCGTCTGGCCAACCACCAGCAGGGGCTGATGGATCAATTCCGGGCGTAGATCGCCACGCGCCCCCCTGTGGGGGCGAATTCATTCGCCAAGCAGGCCGCAGGCCTGCCCAACGAACGCCCAGCGGCGCCTGATTTCCCTCACCCCCGGCCCCTCTCCCTGAAGCGGAGAGGGGTGACGCGCGCCGGCAACTTCGCGCTCACCAGCGCCGTTCCGCTTCTCTGTGGGGGCGAATTCATTGGCTATGTCTGCGTTAAGTGTTGCTAGAACGTCCTTCGCCAAGTTGATTGCCGAGTTCTGCGGATGTTTCTGGTTTCGCCTTCCCAGGCGAGTCTCTTTTGGCAGTCGCCCCAAAAGAAACCAAAAGGGCTTGCCCCACCATCCGGCCCGACTTCGTCGGGTTCCCTCCCTCCATCGTTGCTCCGGGGGCCCGGCGCGAGGGGCCATCCATGGCCCCACACGCCTCTCGCGGCATCCATGCCGCTCGTCCCCCTGCGCAACGATTCCACTCAGCCTCCTGAAGGGGCGTAGTCGCTGCCCCACCACGTCTGCCCGGTGTCAGGCCCGTGTGGGCTTCAGGATGGTTCGTGCCTCGCCGGCGCGAGTCACCCCTCGCCCTCTGGGAGAGGGGCGGGGCGGGCCGCGTTCGGATGAGGGTTGTGTCAGGCTGGCGCGGAAGCCTCGAAGGTCTGCACTAGAGCGCTTCCTTCATCGTTGCAACAGCTAACGCAGACATAGCCAATTCATTCGCCAAGCAGGCCGCAGGTCTGCCCAAGAGCCCGAGCCAGCTACATATCCCCCGCCCCGACCTTCATTGGCACCATCCGCACCTCGGACTGACGTCCACTCCCTTGCCGGTTCGCACGCCGCCAGCTAGCCTGCCCGCGGTCTAAACAAGGAACCCCCAGATGCTGAATATCGTCCTGATCGCCGGCTCCAGCCGCACCAACAGCCAATCGGGCAAGGTCGCCCGCTTCATCCGTCAGCGCCTGATCGAACTCGACAAAGCCAGCCCCAGCTCCTGCAACATCATCGACCTCGGCCAAGGTCCGCTGCCCCTGTGGCCGGCCGAAGACACCGGTCCCTGGAGCAAATACCAGCAGCAACTGCGTGACGCCGACGCGGTAGTCGTCATCGCCCCCGAGTGGAACGGCATGGCCTGCCCGGCCATCAAGAACTTCTTCATCTACGCCAGCAAAGCCGAACTGGCGCATAAGCCGGGTCTGCTGGTTGGCGTCTCCTCCGGCATTGGCGGTGGCTACCCGATCAGCGAGCTGCGCGCCTCCAGCTACAAGAACTGCCGCCTCTGCTACCTGCCGGAGCACCTGATCATTCGTGGCGTGGAGAACGTACTGAACGACGTCGAGCCAATGAACGAAGACGACCTGCGCATCCGCGCCCGCATGGACTACGACCTGGACATCCTCGCCCGCTACGCCGAAGCGCTGAAGCCGGTTCGGGAAGCCATCGACATGAGCATCCCGGCCTTCGCCAACGGCATGTAAACGCGGCAGTTGAGCTACAGCAATTGATGTTTATGCAGCAGCCGATAGAACGTCGGCCGTGATACCCCCAGCACCTTGGCCGCATGGCTGAGGTTGCTGCTGTAGTGGGCCAGCGCATCGCACAACGCCTGGTACTCGGCCCGCCGCTTGTAGTCTTCCAACGTGCCCAGCAAAGCACCGTCCACCGGCGCACTCTGCAACCCCAGGTCATCCGCTTCGATCGGTCCGCTCTCGGCCAGGGCATAGCCGCGCCTTACCCGGCTGGCGAGCTCGCGTACGTTGCCAGGCCACCGGTGGCGAGACATCGCGGCCAGGGCCTCCTCACTGAAATGACTGGCTCGGCGCCCCGCCTCCAGGCTGTAAAGATCAGCGAAGTATCCGGCCAGCAGGGCGATATCACCCTGGCGTTTGCGTAACGGCGTGATCAGCAGGCGGTTCTGTTCCAGCCACTGACGCATCCCGGCATGGAAACGTCCCCCTTCCACCAACTCACCCAGTTCCTCCCGCGTCGAGGCCAGCACCCGCACATCCAGCGTCAGCGCCTCGCCGTCGGCGTGGCGCAGGGTCTTGCTGCGCAAGCAGGTCAACAGTCGCTCCTGATGACTCAGGGGCAGCTCATGAATGGCATCGAGGAACAGGGTGCCGCCATTGGCAGAAGCCAGCTTGCCCTGATGGCCGAACAGCAGGTTCGCGGTTTCCGGTTCCGGCAGCACACCGCAGTTGAAACTGACGAATGGTCCGGCCACCCGTCGCGACATCCGGTGCAGTGTGCGCGCCACCAACTCCTTGCCACTGCCGCTTTCACCCAGAATCAGCACAGGCTTCTCGCTCGGCCCCAGGCGCGACAGTTGCTTGCGCAGCTCGCGCAGCGGCCGGCTCTGCCCCAGCAGCTCATGCTGGTCGCCACGGCGATTGCCGATGCCGCGCAAGCGGGCAATGCCGAAGGCGCGCCCCAACAGGCCCTGCAGGCGCGGCATGTCCACCGGCAGCGTCAAGGCATCGAAGAACCATTCACCGATGAACTCGTCCAGCCCTGACACCGGCTCGGTCAGCGGATCGACCAGGGCGATCCATTCCGTACCGCTGCGGCTAATCAGGTGTTTGACCCCTTCCGGACGCTCCAGGTGGCCGCTGTGCAGGCGCAGCAGACCGATGTCGTAGCTCGCTGCAAGCGCCGCGTCCAGGCTCTGGGCGGACACTGACCAACCGGCCTCTTCCAGGTGTGGGAGGATCCGCCGGCAGTGGTCGCAAGGGTCGACAAGCATTAGACGTCGCGGTGCGGAGGAGATGGAGTCCACAATGAACCTTCCTTGACGTCAAAAAATTGATTTATCAATAAAAACAATAGGTTGTGACTGCCATTTGTAACGCTAGCAAGAACCTTGGCGGCCTTTGGAACGTTTCTCTATAAGGGCAATTTCCCTTCGCGCTTTCGTCTGGCCCCCACACCCCGGAAGCGTCTCGACAGCGTTCCAATCAAGGCCAATACTCGGGCGACTCCTTCCCTGCCTTGCGGGGCCTGCCATGAACCTGCTTCTGCGTACCGCCACGCTCGACGACCTGTCGGCGCTGGTGGAGCTTGAGAGTCGCTGCTTCGAGGTTGCCCGCCTCGGCCGGCAGCAGTTCCGCTGGATGATGGTGGAGGCCAACGCCCACCTCACGGTCGTCGAGGGCGACGGTCACTCCCTCCTGGGTTATGCCTTGGTGCTGTTTCGCCAGGGCAGCACACTGGCCCGCCTCCACTCCATCGCCACCGACCCCCGTGCACGTGGCAACGGCATCGGCCAACGTCTGCTGGAAGCGGCCGAAACCGCCGCCCGTGAACATGACTGTGCCTACTTGCGACTGGAGGTGTGCGTGGATGATCGCCAGCCCGTAGCCCTGTTCGAGCGTAATGGCTACAGCAACCTGGGGCTGTTGACGGACTTTCTCCCCGGCCACCGCGATGCCCTGCGCATGGAGAAGCGCGTGGTGCAGCATCCGCAAGCCTTGCAGCGCCACGTTCCGTACTACCACCAGACCACCGAGTTCACCTGTGGCCCCGCGTGCCTGCTGATGGCCATGGGCGCCCTGGACGGCGCCGTGCCCGGCAACCACCAGGACGAGCTGCGTCTCTGGCGCGAAGCCAGCAGCGTACACATGCCCGGCGGCCACGGCGGCTGCAGCCCTCACGGCCTTGCACTGGCGGCCTGGAGACGCGGTTACCGGGTCAGGCTGCACCTGAGCGACCAGGGTCCACCGTTTCTCAATGAAGTACGCGACGCCGGCAAACGCGACGTGATCCGCCAGGCCCACGACGATTTCTGCAGCGCCCTGAAGGACACCGACATCGAGCAGCATCTGGGCGAAGAACTGGACCTGCGTCCGCTGCTGGAGTCCGGTGGCCAGCCCCTGGTGCTGGTAGACGGCCATCGCCGCAGCCGCAGCCGCGCCCCCCACTGGGTCCTGGTCACCGATTTCGACCACAATTTCATCTACCTGCACGACCCCAACGCCGAGCGCAGCTTGCAGCGACGCCCGCAGGACTGCCAGCACGTCCCGGTCACCCATCAGGAATTCGAGCGCATAAGCCACTTTGGTCAGGGTAAGCAGCGTGCGGCGGTGGTGCTCTATCCGCGGGAGACTTAGCACTATTGCGTAGTAGCACCTTGCCAACCCCCCAACCGATTGGCATAACGTAGGCAATTTCAGCAAGCTACAAGGAAGTATCTGATGCGCGCTCTCCGCCGTGTCCTTTGGCTGGTGCTATTTCTCCTGCTCGCAGGCCTTGCGGTTGTCCTTTACTACATCGCCAACCCCAATCTTCCGGCTTACCAGGCACCTAATCAGTTGCACTACCTGGACCAATGGAGCGACCAGGAGCGCCAGACCTACTACTACACCCCGCAGGGTACGACGGTTAAGGGGCTGCGCTACGAGTGGTTCACCGCCCTCGAGCTCCCCTTCTCCCGCGACAAGTTTGCCCATCCGAACTACCTGGCGCGCTTCGGTTTCCTGGTAGACCCGCAGCAGAAACCCACGCCGCTGAACCCTGGCAACCTGCCGGTGGGCATGGCTCGCCACGAAGACGAGAAGACCGGCGCGCAATACCTGGACATCAGCTGCGCCGCTTGCCACACCGGCGAACTGCGCTACAAAGGCCAGGCCGTGCGTATCGACGGCGGGGCCGCCCTGCACTCCCTGGCATCGACCGTCCCCACCCTGCGCGGTGGCAGCTTCGGCCAGGCACTGGGCATGAGCATGGCCTTCACCTACTACAACCCGCTGAAGTTCAACCGCTTCGCCGAGACCGTGCTGGGCGAGCACTACCCTGACGGCAAAAAGGAACTGCGCAGCGAGTTCAAGAAAGTCCTCGACCGCCTGCTCGGCACCGCCTGGAACGACACCCATCGAGGCCTCTACCCGACCGAAGAAGGCTTCGGCCGCACCGACGCCTTCGGTCGCATCGCCAACAGCGTCTATGGCGACGCCATCAGCCCGGACAACTACCGGATCGCCGACGCCCCGGTGAGCTACCCGCACCTCTGGGATATCTGGAAGTTCGACTGGGTGCAGTGGAACGGTTCGGCCATGCAGCCCATGGCCCGCAACATCGGCGAAGCCCTGGGCGTAGGCGCCAGCCTGCATCTGTTCCAGCCGGACGGTGGACAGGTGCCGGAAGCCGACCGCTACGCCTCCAGCGTGCGCGTGCGTGACCTCCATACCCTGGAAGAAACCCTGAAGAAACTCACCCCGCCTACCTGGCCGGAAGCCGTTCTCGGCAAAGTGGACCTGGCTCGCGCAAGCCAGGGCCGCGCACTCTTCGTCGAGAACTGCGCCTACTGCCACGCCCCGAACGTCGTGCCGCCGGAGCAACGCATGGCCGCCGGCCGTGACCCGGAATGGCACATGCGCATCGTGCCCATCGACATCATCGGCACCGACTCCACCACGGCCGACAACATCGCCGACCACCGCTTCGACATCAGCAAACTGGGCTGGACCCACGAGCAACTGGCCAAGCTCGACGTCAAGCTGTTCGGCGCCAACCTGGGCCAGGTGGATTTCAGCAACATCTCCAGTGCCAAGGGCCTGGCCTACATCACCGCCTTCGTTGAAGACCAGGCCTACAAGCAAGCCGGCATCTCCGGTGACGAACGCGCTCGCATGGACGGTTTCGGCCTGCCCATCGGCGTGCAGGAAAAGCGCGGCTACAAGGCGCGTCCGCTGGACGGCATCTGGGCCACACCGCCGTTCCTGCACAACGGCTCGGTCCCGACCCTGTTCCAACTGCTCTCGCCGGTCACCGAGCGGGTCAGCCAGTTCAATGTCGGCAGTTTCGAGTACGACCCGAAATTCGTGGGTTTCCAGACCTCGGCGTTCCCCGGCAGTTTCCTGCTGGACACCACCATCAAGGGCAACGGCAATCGCGGGCATGAGTTCCGCGATGGCTGCCGCAAGGACGGTGTGATCGGCCGCGCCCTGTCGCCGGACGAGCGCCTGGCACTGATCGAGTACCTCAAGGTTCTGGGCAACCCGGCACTGGAAGGCCAACTCACACCAGTCGAAGCCAGGCCCTGGACACCCGGCCCGGACTGCGCGGGTTAGGACCAGGCTCCAGACCCCGCCCTGACTGCAGCAGACAAAGGACTCAAGTACCCATGCTCAAGCGCTTCTGGCTCTGGCTCGGCCGAGTACTCGGCAAACTCCTGCTCTTCGTGCTGGTCGTCGGCCTCATCGGCTGGCTGGCGGGAGAGGCTTACTACGGCTGGAAATTCTCCGGCCCGGTAGCCACCGAAGAAGTCATTCCCGCCGATGAGGCCGCGCAGACCCGCGCCATCATCGACGACGCCGTGCGCATCGTCGAACAGCACCGCGACAACACCCGTGTACTGCGCGACGCCCACGCCAAGGCCCATGGCTGCGTGAAGGCGGAAGTCAGCGTTCTGCCGAACCTCGATGGCGACCTGCGCGCCGGTGTCTTCGCCGAACCCGGCAAGACCTGGCAGGCCTGGATGCGCCTATCCAACGGCAATGCCTACCCGCAGTTCGACAGCGCGCGCGACGCCCGCGGCATGGCCATCAAACTGCTCGACGTGCCTGGCGATAAACTGATGAAGAGTCCGACGCACGCCAACGAACAGGACTTCGTGATGTTCAACCATCCGGTGTTCTTCGTGCGCGACGTGGCCCAGTACCGGCAGAACTTCAACGCCCAGGCCAAGGGCGAGAAGGTCGGTGCCTTCTTCCCCAGCTGGGACCCACGCAGCTGGGAAATCCGCCACCTGGTCATTGCCCTCAAGACGCTGGCCCCGGCGCCGGACAGCCCGGTCAGTACCACCTACAGCTCGATCTCGCCGTACAAGCTGGGCGAAGCGAACATCAAGTACCGGGTCATCCCCGACCCGCAGAGCTGCCCGCCTTACCAACTGCCGGAACAGAACACCGCGCTACCCAACTTCCTGCGCAACGCCCTCTACCAGCAACTGTCGCTGGACCGGGTGCCGGCCTGCTTCGCGCTCCAGGTTCAGAAGCAGAACGCCCAGCACTACATGCCGATCGAAGACACCAGTGTGGAGTGGGACGAGTCCATCTCGCCCTTCGTGACCGTAGCCACCATCAAGGTCCCCGCCCAGGACTTCGACAGCCGCGAGCAGAACCTCGCCTGTGACAACCTCTCCTTCAACCCCTGGCATGGCCTGCCCGAACACCGCCCCATCGGCGGCATCAACCGACTGCGCAAGGCGGTCTACGAAGCGGTGAGCGCGTATCGCCATGAACGCAATGGAGCGAGTAACGCAACCACGCCCTGAGTTGTAGGCGCGATCGGTTTTTGCAGGGGCCAATTCATTCGCCAAGCAGGACTAAGTCCTGCCCATCGGTCCGATTGGGGCAGCTGTGCTGCCCCCACCCATCAGCCCACCGCAGCTACGCCCCGCACGGGTGCTAGCCTTTCCTCTTACCCACCGGGCGCTAGAGTCCGCCCGGCGTAGTGCCTACGGGCCCCCCTTCAACCGCGGAACAAGCCCGAGGCCAATCAGGCTGTCCGCCCCGCCTTCGCCATGAGGCCCACTGCGGACGTCCACGTCCACAGGTCACGGAGTCAACACCATGGCCCAATATCGCGGCGCCCTTCCACAACTGGAGGGCGAACTTTTCCTGACTGATGGTGGCATCGAAACGACCCTGGTTTTCCACGAAGGCATTGCCCTCCCCGACTTCGCCGCCTTCGTGTTGCTCAATTACCCCGATGGCCAGGACGCCCTGCGCAAGTACTTCCGCGCCTACTGCGCCATCGCCAGCCACTACGGCACCGGCCTGATTCTGGAAAGCCCGACGTGGCGCGCCAACCCGGACTGGGCTACTCACCTCGGATTCACACCCCAAGGCCTGGCCGAGGCCAACCGTCAGGCCATCGCCCTGCTGGAAGCGCTGCGCAGTGAAGTGGCAAGTGGCCGTACCCCCGTGGTGATCTCCGGTTGCGTAGGCCCGCGAGGTGATGGCTACATCGCCGATGAAGCCATGGACGAGTTCCAGGCTCAGCAGTACCACAGCGAACAGATCAGCGTATTCGCCGAAACCGCTGCCGACATGGTCACCGCCATCACCATGAATTACGCGGAAGAAGCCTTGGGCGTCGCCCTGGCCGCGCGCGAGTTGCGTCTACCCGTGGCCATCTCCTTCACCGTGGAAACCGACGGCAGGCTGCCCACCGGCCAGACGCTGAAAGAGGCCATCGAACAGGTGGACAGCGCCACCGCCTCTTATCCGTCCTATTACATGGTCAATTGCGCCCACCCCGACCACTTCGAGGACGTGCTGGTGCCCGGCAGCCGCTGGGTGCAACGCATACGTGGGCTGCGCGCCAATGCCTCGCGCAAGAGCCACGCCGAACTGAACGAGGCAACGGCCCTGGACAGCGGCGACCCGGAGGAACTGGGCGCGCAGTACGCCCGGCTGCGCCAGCGCCTGCCCCACATCAACGTCATGGGCGGCTGCTGCGGCACCGACCACCGCCATATCGAGCACATAGCCAAGGCGTGCAAACCGCTCTTCCGCGCGGCCTTGTAAGGGCCGCGATCCCTGTGGGGGCGATTTCAATCGCTATGGTCCGCGCAGCGGCCCCGAACAGGGGTGGGCAGGACTTCGTCCTGCTCAGCGACTGAAGTCACCCCCACAATACAGCCATCAACGCCCCACACATCCACTTGCACCTGCGTTTCCCTCCGCAAATACCCGACGAATGGCCTCAACTATGCTGTAAGTGAACACGGCATAGCGGGAGGTCGCCATGATCCGCCGGCTGCTACGCAGGCTCCTGTGCCTGGTCATGCTGTTGCCCGGTACGCTGCTGGCCGCCGGGAGCGTCACCGTGCTGACCGTGGACGGCCCGATCGGCCCGGCCACCGCCGACTACCTGACCCGTGGCATCGAACGCGCGGAGGCCGACAAGTCGCAGCTGGTGGTCATCCAGATCGACACACCCGGAGGCCTCGACACCTCCATGCGCAGCATCATCAAGACGATCCTCGCCAGCCCTGTGCCGGTGGCCAGCTTCGTCGCGCCCAGCGGCGCACGGGCTGCCAGCGCCGGCACGTACATCCTTTACGCCAGCCATATCGCAGCCATGGCGCCGGGCACCAACCTCGGGGCGGCGACGCCGGTGCAGATCGGCGGCATGCCGGGGCAGCCGGAAGGTGGCAAGCCCAGCGGCGACAAGGACGAAAAGACAAAAGATGAAAAGGCCACACAACGCAGCAACGAGGAAACCCTGACCCGCAAGCAGGTCAATGATGCGGCTGCCTACATCCGCGGCCTGGCACAGATGCGCGAACGCAATGCGGATTGGGCAGAAAAGGCGGTTCGCGAGTCCGTCAGCCTCTCCGCTGCCGATGCCCGCCGCCTGAAGGTGGTGGACCTGGTGGCCCACGATCTCCACGACCTGCTCCGCCAGCTCGACGGCAAGCCCCTCGAAATCGCCGGGCAGAAACTCATCCTGGCCACCAACGGTGCACCGCTGATCCAGCGCGAGCCGGACTGGCGTGCGCAGATCCTGGCGGTGATCACCAATCCCAGCGTCGCGCTGATCCTGATGATGATCGGGGTCTACGGACTGATCTTCGAGTTCTCAAACCCCGGCAGTGGCGTCGGTGGCGTGATCGGCGGCATCTGCCTGATCCTCGCCCTCTACGCGCTGCAACTGTTGCCGGTCAACTTCGCCGGCGTTGCGCTGATCCTGCTGGGCATCCTGTTCATGGCGGCGGAAGCCTTCATGCCCAGCTTCGGCATCATCGGCTTCGGCGGCATCGCCGCCTTCGTGGTCGGTGCCGTGATCCTGATCGACACCGAGGTGCCGGGCTTTGGCATTCCCCTCTCGTTGATCATCACCGTGGCGCTATCCAGTTCGCTGGTGATCTTCGCCATCATTGCCATGGCCGTCCGCGCCCGCCGGCGTGCGCTCGTCAGTGGCGACGCAGGCCTGGTAGGCAGCGAAGCCACCCTGCTGGACCTGGTGACGGACGACGCGCGCAGCGGCTGGGTGCAATTGCAGGGTGAGCGCTGGCAGGTGCGCAGCGATGCCCCCCTGAGGAGCGGCCAGCGCGTGCGCGTGCTGGCGCGCAATGGACTGTTGCTGGACGTGACGGCGGATGAACGTTCGCCCAAAGGAGACTGACCATGGCCTTTCCGCTGAGCTTTGCCACCTTCCTCTTCCTGTTGATCGTGCTGGCGGTCTCGGCCATCCGTGTCCTGCGCGAGTACGAGCGAGGCGTGGTGTTCCAACTCGGGCGTTTCTGGAGGGTCAAGGGGCCGGGGCTGGTTCTCATCATCCCGGCCATCCAGCAGATGGTGCGGGTCGACCTGCGAACCGTGGTCATGGACGTGCCGCCCCAGGACGTAATCTCCCGCGACAACGTCTCGGTGAAGGTCAATGCGGTGGTCTACTTCCGCGTGCTCGACCCACAGCGCGCCATCATCCAGGTGGAGAACTTCCTCATGGCCACCAGCCAGCTCTCCCAGACCACGCTGCGCGCGGTGCTCGGCAAGCACGAACTGGACGAGATGCTGGCCGAGCGCGAACGGCTCAACGTCGACATCCAGCAAGCCCTGGACGCGCAGACCGATGCCTGGGGCATCAAGGTGTCCAACGTCGAGATCAAACACGTGGACATCAACGAAACCATGGTGCGCGCCATTGCCCGCCAGGCCGAGGCCGAACGCGAGCGGCGAGCCAAGGTGATCCACGCAGCGGGTGAGCTGCAGGCCTCGGAGAAACTGATGCAGGCTGCGGAAATGCTCAGCCGCCAGCCCGGAGCCATGCAATTGCGCTACATGCAGACGCTGGGTTCCATCGCCAACGACAAGACCACCACCATCGTTTTCCCCCTGCCAGTGGACTTGCTCGGCGGTATGCAAGAAGGAAGGCAAAAGGACCAGGAAGACTGACAGCCTTCCAGCGACACTCTGTTTTGCCCGCCTTTTTCAGGGGGATTCCCTGAAAACCCGCCTCTATTCGGCGAGGGCGCGACGGGTGGGTTTCTACACTTGTTGAAAGGACAACAAGAACCTGGGAGATCGCCATGCGTATCGGAGTGCCGAAGGAGATCAAGAACCACGAATACCGGGTCGGCCTGACCCCGCAATCTGTGTCCGAGTTGACCCGCCTGGGGCATGAAGTCTGGGTGGAGACCAAGGCCGGGAGCGCCATCGGTTTTTCAGACGAGGACTACCAGGCTGCAGGCGCCAAGTTAGCCAGCAGCGCGGGAGAGGTCTTCGAACAGGCCGAACTGATCGTCAAGGTCAAGGAGCCCCTGACCCAGGAACGTGCCCGCCTGCGTCCCGAACAGACGCTCTTCACTTACCTGCACCTGGCCCCTGACCGTCCCCAGACCAACGAACTGATTGCCTCCGGGGCCACCTGCATCGCCTACGAGACCGTCACCGACAGCCACGGCCGCCTGCCACTGCTGGCGCCCATGTCGGAAGTGGCCGGGCGCATGTCCATCCAGGCAGGCGCCAGTTGCCTGGAGAAAGCCAAGGGTGGCCGGGGGGTGCTACTGGGCGGCGTGCCCGGTGTCGCACCCGCAAAGGTGGTGATCCTCGGCGGCGGCGTGGTCGGCACCCACGCACTGGCCATGGCCGTGGGGCTGGGCGCTGACGTGACCGTGCTGGACAGGAGCGTGGACGCCCTGCGCCGGCTGGACGCCCTCTACGGGAACCGCATTACCACGCTCTACTCCACCCATGGCACCGTGCGTGACCAGGTCCTGGCGGCCGATCTGGTGATCGGTGGCGTGCTGATTCCTGGCGCTGCGGCACCCAAGTTGGTGACCGCCGAAATGGTCGCACGCATGCAGGAAGGTGCCGTGCTGGTGGACGTGGCCATCGACCAGGGCGGTTGTGCGGAAACCTCGCGGGCCACCACCCATGCCGAACCGACCTACGTGGTGGATGGCGTGGTGCATTACTGCGTGGCCAACATGCCCGGTGCGGTAGCGCGCACCTCCACCCTGGCGCTGAACAACGCCACCCTGCCCTTCGTCATCGCCCTGGCGCAGAAAGGCACGCGCAAGGCGCTGGAAGACGACCTGCACCTGCGCCACGGCCTGAACGTGGCCAAGGGACGCCTCACCAACGGCAGCGTCGCCGCTGCCCACCATATGGACTACGTGCACCTGGAAGAAATGCTCAAACAGCTTTAGTTCAGGGGCTTTTGAGCCCCGATGGCCACGCCGCAGCAGGAGTCCTAGGCCCTCAACTGCGTCGTGGCCATTTTTATTGTGCGTGGCTCTGGCAGGTCTTGAGCCGGCGAGTAACGGGCGAAAGTCCCCCCTTTGCTCGTCAGGGGGAGGGAGGCTTCAGTCAAGCGCGATTCCCATCGGCTATGTCACTATCCCGCTTTTGCCAAGCGCCCAAGGACAGCCCCGCTGTGGAAACCTCGGTCTTCCTCCTGGTCCTCACCGCCGCCGCCCTGCATGCCGGCTGGAACGCCCTCCTCAAGATCGGCCTCGATCGCTTCCTCACCGCCTCGCTGATCCAGATCGCTGCCGGCATGGTCGCCCTGGTCGCCCTGCCTTTCGTGGTCCCGCCCAAACCAGAAGCCTGGCCCTGGATCAGCCTCTCCGCCCTCTTCCATATCGGCTACAACACCTACCTCGCCCGCGCCTACCAGCATGGCGACCTGGGCCAGGTCTACCCGCTGGCGCGGGGCAGCTCGCCCCTGCTGGTGGCCGTGCTGTCAGTGTTGCTGCTGGGTGACCAGCTCAGCCCCGGAGAGCTGACCGGATTGCTGGTGCTGGTTGGTGGGATCTGGCTGATGGCGGTACGCGGAAGCCACAGTGCCAAAGGCATCAACCGTTCGCTGCTGGGTTGCGCGCTGATGACAGCCGTGTTCATCGCCGGCTACACCCTGGCCGATGCGACCGGGGCGCGGCGCAACGGCGATGCGCTGTCCTATTCGATGTGGCTGTTCGCGGTGAATGCCCTGGTGATGGCGGTGGTGATTGCCATCACCAGGGGGCCGCGGACGTTCCTGCAACTGGGCCCGCATTGGCGCGGCGGCCTGGCCGGTGGGGCAATGTCGCTGGCGGCCTACAGCATCGCCATCTGGGCCATGACCCAGGCCCCGGTGGCGCTGGTTTCAGCCTTGCGGGAAACCAGTGTGCTGTTTGCCCTGTTGATCGGCGCGCTGCTGCTAAAGGAGCCGCTGCCGCCGATCCGTTTGCTGGCGTGCGGGGTCATCGCCGCCGGCGTGGTGCTGCTGAGGTTGCCCTGACGGCCGATCAGCCGCAGGTGAACTGTTTGACGATGTCGGTTTCGCTCACGTCGATATTCAGGCGGCGGGAGTTGTAATCCATGGTCACGGCATCATGGGGGCGCAGTATCCGTGCGGTTTCGGCACCGGATTGGCGCTTGGCCCGTTCGACCAGGGCAGTGTTGGCGGTCTTGCCGACCAGGGTGGCTACGGCGGTGGCATCGCAGGTGCCGGAGAATGACGGCGCGGCCGCGCTGGGAGATGCCTCGGCGGTCGGGGTGGCGGCAGTGGGCGCAGTGGGTTTGTCGGTCGAGCTGCAGCCGGCCAGGAGCAGGCCGGTAAGGGCAAGACTGAGGGAAATCGATTTGAAGTACATACAGCGGTCCTCTTCTGAAAATAACCTGGCGTGCGCCTGCAACGGGGCTTCCATCGCGGCGGGGCTCCTGCCCGCGGGCGCACGGCCGGTGCATTCTATCCTCTGCCTTTGACTCCGGTCAGTCAGCTGCGGCCTAATGCCCCGCCCCTGCAATCTGCCGAAACACTCCATGTCCCGTATCCCCAGCATCCGCCCCAGTACCCTCCACCTGCCCCAGGGCGATTGGAGCACAGTGCTGGACTGCCTCTGCGCGCGCTTCCCGGCCATTCCCCGCGACACCTGGGTGGAGCGCATGGCAGGCGGCAGGGTGACCGACGCCCAGGGCAATCCGCTCGGCCCGGAGCACCCCTATCAGGAGGCGCTGCGCGTGCACTACTTCCGCGAGGTGAAGGGTGAGAAGGCCATTCCCTTCGAGGAATCGGTGCTGCACATCGACGAACATCTGGTGGTGGCCGACAAGCCCCACTTCCTGCCGGTGATGCCTGCGGGCGAGTACGTCGAAGAAACCTTGCAGGCACGTCTCACCCGGCGCCTGGGCAACCCCCACCTGGTGCCGTTGCACCGCATCGACCGCCATACCGCCGGCCTGGTGCTGTTCTCCGCCAACCCGGCCAGCCGCAACATCTATCACGCCCTGTTCCGCGATCGGGAAATCCACAAGCGCTACGAAGCGATAGCCCCTGCACTGCCCAGCCTCTACTTCCCGCTGCTGCGGGAAACGCGCCTCGGCAAGAGCGAGCCCTTCTTCCGCATGCAGGAAGTAGAGGGCGAGCCCAATACCCGTACCCGCCTGGACGTGCTGGAGAAGAACGGCGAATTCTGGCGCTACGACCTCTACCCCATCACCGGCAAGCAGCATCAACTGCGGGTGCATCTGGCGGCCCTCGGTGCGCCCATCTGCAACGATGGCTTCTACCCGGAGCTGACCGACAAGGGCGGGCCGGACGACTATCAGCGCCCCCTCAAATTGCTCGCCCGCAGCTTGGCCTTCAACGACCCCATCAGCGGCGAACCCCGCTGTTTCGAGAGCCGTCTGACCCTGGACTGGTAAAGGCGCCCTTCGCACGTCCTCTTGACGGGAAATATGACCAGCATAATATTACAGCCGTAATCCCAGCAGATTATTGACCGGCTGGAAGGCTGCTGGTTGTCCACTAGGCTTCTGCATTCCCCTTACGACTTTTCGACAGGTAGAGCCCATGAGCGCATACGACGTGGTGGTGATTGGTGGCGGTCCAGGTGGTTACAACGCGGCGATCAAGGCCGGGCAACTGGGCATGAAAGTGGCATGCGTCGAAGGCCGGGAGACCCTGGGCGGCACCTGCCTCAACGTTGGCTGCATGCCTTCCAAGGCCTTGCTCCATGCCTCAGAGCTGTATGAGGCGGCAGCCGGCAAGGAATTCGCGACCCTGGGTATCCAGGTCGAACCCAAGCTTGACCTGGCGCAGATGATGAAACAGAAGGCCGAAAGCGTGACGGCGCTGACCAAGGGTATCGAGTTCCTCTTCCGCAAGAACAAGGTGGAGTGGGTCAAGGGCTGGGGCCGCATCGACGGTGCTGGCAAGGTTGTGGTGACCGCCGCCGATGGCCAGCAGCAGACCCTGGAAGCCCGCAACATTGTCGTCGCCACGGGGTCGGAGCCGACGCCCCTGCCCGGTGTGACCATCGACAACGAGCGCATCCTCGACTCCACCGGCGCCCTGTCCCTGCCTGAAGTACCCAAGCACCTGGTGGTGATCGGCGCCGGGGTAATCGGCCTGGAGCTGGGCTCGGTCTGGCGCCGCCTGGGCGCCCAGGTGACAGTGGTGGAGTATCTGGGCCGCATCTGTCCGGGCCTGGATGACGAGACTGCCAAAACCCTGCAGCGCGCCCTGACCAAGCAAGGCATGAGTTTCAAACTCAGTTCCAAGGTCACCACCGCCAAATCCAGCAAGACCGGCGTCGAGCTTTCCATCGAACCGGCAGCCGGCGGCCTCGCGGAAACCCTCAAGGCCGACTACGTGCTCGTGGCCATCGGCCGCCGCCCCTACACCCAAGGGCTGGGCCTAGAGACAGTGGGCCTGGCCACGGACCCGCGCGGCATGCTCGCCAACGAACGCTACCAGACGACGGCCCCCGGCGTCTGGGTCATCGGCGACGTGACCTCCGGCGCGATGCTCGCGCACAAGGCCGAAGACGAAGGCATCGTCTGCATCGAGCGCATCGCCGGACAGGCCGCCGAGGTGAACTACAACCTCATACCAAACGTGATCTACACCCGCCCGGAAGTCGCCAGCGTCGGCAAGAGCGAAGAACAGCTCAAGGCCGAAGGACGCCCCTACCGAGTCGGCAAGTTCCCTTTCACCGCGAACAGCCGGGCCAAGATCAACCATGAGACCGAAGGCTTCGTGAAGGTACTGGCCGATGAGCGCACGGACGAAGTGCTGGGCGTGCACATGGTCGGCCCGAGCGTCAGCGAGATGATCGGCGAGTACTGCGTGGCAATGGAGTTCTCCGCCTCGGCCGAAGACATCGCCCTCACCTGCCACCCCCACCCGACCCGTTCCGAAGCCCTGCGCCAGGCGGCGATGGATGTGCATGGCGCGGCGATGCAGGCGTAACTCCGCGCCCCCGCACGAAGCACCCGCGCCCGCCCATAGGTTGGCGCGGGACGAAGCGAGGCCCAACGCGCGGAAGCCTGATCACGGAAGACACTGCGCATTGGCAGATGCATCCGCGCGAAGATTTGCTGAGTCGGGAAGGCCGGTGGTTGCCCATCTTGAAGGGGAACTATCAGCCAAGAGCAGCTATCCGGCCGAATGGACTGGCCACCAGTGGCCGCTCGGCGCGCGGCTTAACTCAGGCGCTTGAGGTGCCGCGAGCGTACTTCTTCTGCAGGATCATCGACGCTTCGTTGTAGGCAGTCTGGAAGGCATCGCCGCCGAGCCAACTGACTGCCGTGTCTTCGTCTTCATCGTGGAAGATCCCGCGATAGACGATCAGCAGGCCCATCATGAAGTCGATGACAGCCTCTTCCTCTTCCTCGGCGACCACCAGCTCCAGCACCGGGTACTGCAGGAACACCAAGCACATCGCCAGTAGGCTGATGCCTTCGCCGACGTTCATCGCCTGGAACAGATCGTCGAAGTCCGCCGGGTCGAAACCGTTCTCTTCAATGTCTTTGAAGTCGAAGGTGCTCAGGTCGATTTTGACATCATCGAATGGCTCGTTGACCAGCGGATTGGCCAGAAGCGGATGAAAGACATTGGCCTTGGCTTTGCCCGAACGGTTCTGCTTGGCCTTGGTTTTGGCCCGCTGGGCACGTTTTTGCTGTTTATCAGAGGAGGCCATGGAGGCGGTTTCCTTGTTCGATGCAGCCATGCTCATGGCCTGGGGTATTCGGACGTGAATTGTATTCAGTCTTGGCCAGGTTCGTCGGCCCAGGAGGCAGATTTTTCGTGCTCCAGTCCTTTGTTTTCGGCCATGGCAAGCCGGGACGACGCATGGTGCGAACAATCAGGCCTGCGCCACGCGTGAGTACCGAAAGCCCGTACGTCAACGCAGGTTCCAAGGCCGGTTACAAGGGCTATAACTACCAGAACAAACGGTGGGTCATTCAGGATAGGCCCTGCACGGGCAGCGCCTGGGAAATCCTGGGGGCCTGCCAGTAACAGGAGCACGGCGAGCGTGCGCAATGCGCGCTGGGGGCTACCGCCGGCGACGACAGTCCCAGTTGGTGTTTCCCGATTGCCCGGGCCAGGTCCCCAGGGCCGATCGGCGCTTGCGGCGCGGAGCGATGTGATGAGTTCCAGAGCATGGCAATGGGCTCGCAAGAGCCTTCTCGGCTGCATCGAGCTGGCCTTGCTAGCCGTTCCACTGTGCGCCAGCGCCACGTTCAAGTGCCACGCCAGTGACGGAACCATCAGCTACACCAGCCAAGCCATCGCCAGCGCCCACTGCACTCGCCTGGATGCCATGGCGGGCGCCGCTGTCGACGCCAAGGCAAAGGCCCCGCCAAGGCTTGAGCGGGGCGACGACTCAGGCGCGGTGCGGATTCGGGTGTACACCTTCGTCCACAAGGGTGTTCGTAAATATGTAAGCCGGCGCCCCGTTGGGATCTCCGCTCGGGTCACTGTCCTTGAGCTCGATTACATCAAGGGCTGCTATCTGTGCATGGCGCCGAAGGATTTCAAGGTCGCCTCACTGCGCCTGGACACCCGCTCCTATCGGCGGGAGATCGAAGCCGCTTCGGGTCATTTCGGCGTCGACGGGGCGCTGGTCCGCGCAGTGATACATGCCGAATCGGCGTTTCGCCCCAACGTCATTTCCGTAGCCGGCGCCCAGGGGTTGATGCAGTTGATGCCCGCCACCGCCGAGCGCTTCGCCGTAGACGATCCGTTCGACGCGCGACAGAACATTCGTGGCGGCACGCGCTACCTGGCCTGGCTGCTCAAGCGCTTCAACGGCAACCAGGTGCTGGCGTTGGCAGGTTACAACGCCGGCGAAGCGTCCGTGGTCAAGTACAACGGGGTGCCTCCCTACGCCGAGACGCAATCCTACGTCACCCTCGTGCAGTCCTTGACCGAACGCTATCGCAACCATCGCTAGTACCGTAGGGCGCATAACTCGCAATAGGTTCGGCCCCTCCACGGCGGACAGCGCTGGAACATTATCCGCGCTCGATCAATACGCCGGGCGTGGAATGGCTCAACAGAACGTCCACGCTCACCGGTATCTAGCGAACATTTCTGCCTGCC
The DNA here is from genome assembly GCF_029871195.1 of Pseudomonas sp. BN415. Classification (NCBI taxonomy): domain Bacteria; kingdom Pseudomonadati; phylum Pseudomonadota; class Gammaproteobacteria; order Pseudomonadales; family Pseudomonadaceae; genus Pseudomonas; species Pseudomonas sp. BN415. Next base: position 17,361 of record NZ_SSOK01000051.1, on the reverse strand, counting down.
GCGATTGCCCCTGGATGCCTGCTTGATGGTGCGGGCCAGCTTCTATGCTTGTATAAGCACCCACCCCTGCCGGGGTGTTCCACGTACGTTAGCGAGCCACCAAACCCTTGTGCATGCGCATTGTAGTGCTGGCCCTGATGCTGACACTGTTCGGCTGCGCGACCGCGTCGGCCCCGCCAAGGGACGAGGGTGGCGATTGGCGGTCCGTCTATGTAGTGAATCATGGCCTGCATACCGGGTTGGCAATTGCGCGCCCCGATCTACTTCAGGTGCTTCCCGAGCTGGCCGAAGAATTCGGCGACGGCGACTTCGTTGAGTTCGGCTGGGGTGACGAGGACTTTTACCGAGCCCCACAGGCCACCTTGAGCCTCGCCCTGCGAGCCTTGTTCGGGTCGACGGGAACCGTGCTGCATGCGGTCAAGATTGACGGGGACCCCAGGCGGCGTTTTGCCGCAAGCGAGGTCATCGAGGTGCGGGTGACGGAGGACGGCTACCGGCGACTGCTCGCGTTCGTGGCCGGGACCTTCACCCACTCAGCGACGGGCACCTTGGCGATGCTCGGGCCTGGCCTGTATGGAGAGAGCCGGTTCTACCAGGCCGAGGGTAGCTATTCGCTGTTTTATACCTGCAATACCTGGGTCGCAGAGGCACTGGCGGCGAGCAATTGCCCAATGTCGCCTACAGCGGCGATTACGGCGGGGAACGTCATGGCGCAGCTACGCCGGGCGACAGCGGTTGGTGCATCCTGCCGGGTTACCCGCTAACCCGCGCTGACGATGGGAGGTATCCAACCTTGTGCCCCCTCGTATACCCCCACTCACAAAGCTTTCATTTCAGCAATATCACGCACCACCTGATCTGCAGAGCGGTCGAACATCGCCTGCTCTTGCGCATCCAGAGGCAACTCGATTACCCGCACAACCCCCTCCGCTGCCAGCACACAGGGGACCCCCATGGCAATATCTGTACGCCCGTACTCGCCCTCGAGAATCGCGACCGTCGGCAAAATACGGTTTCGCCCATTGGCGATAGCATCCACCATCTGTGCAATGGCCACGCCCGGCGCATCGCAGGCGCTCCCCAGCTTCTTCAAACCCAGAATCTCGCCGCCACCCTGACGTGTGCGCTCTACAATCCGCTCTATCTGCTGACTGGACAGGAAGTGAGACAGCGGCACTGAACCAACCGCACAGTAACGCATCAGCGGCACCATGCTATCGCCATGCCCTCCGAGCACCAGCGCCGTGATATCCCGAGCAGAAAACCCTGTCTCCTCGGCGATGAAACACTTCATGCGCGCTGTATCCAGCACCCCCGCCTGCCCGAACACCCTGTCGCGTCCCAGCCCACTGAGACTCCAAGCCCGATAGGTCAGCACGTCGACCGGGTTCGACACCACCAACACCGTCGCCGCCGGAGCATGACGATTAACATCCAGCATGATGCTGTCGAGAATTGGCAGATTGATACTCAACACATCCTGGCGCGACTGACCGGGCTTGCGGGGCACACCCGCCGTAATCACCACCAGGTCAGAATCCTGCAGCAACTCGGCATTGGACCCGCCGTAAACCCGGGTATCAGAACCTGACTCAACTGCCGCCTGCCAGACGTCCAGCGCCTTGCCCTGCGCCAACTCACCCTGCACGTCAATCAACATCAACTCACGACAGAACTCTTCCCGGGCGATGATCTGAGCGGCCGCCTCACCCACAATACCGACACCCACAATTGATAGCTTTTTCACCTCACACCTCCCGGCAGCGCGCGCCTTCAGCAACACGCCCACCCTTGCAGAGAAGTATTACCCGCTAATGCAAAAAGACCACCCGAAGGTGGCCGAAGCCGTCGCTAACGGGCAGTCGTAGCCCGGATGAAATCCGGGAGGGGCCTCCCGATCAGAACGACAACGCCCGCCCCAGCGCGTAGTTGTAGCCGTCCCTCGACCAGTACCGCGCCTCCAGCTCGCCGGCCGGGCTGGTCGCCTGGTTCTACGACAAGTACGGCGAGCGCGCTTTAACGCGCGACGAGATGCTGGACAACATCTCGCTCTATTGGCTGACCAACACGGGCACATCCAGCGCACGAATCTACTGGGAAAAAAGTGCCAGTAGCGCAAAGCCAGAGCCAATCTCGATACCGACAGCCGTGACGATACTTCCCGGCGAGGAGACGAGCAGAGTTCGACTCCTTGCTGTTAGCCAAAAGGCAAAAAACCGACCCAAAGCTACCGGTGGAGATTGGCAGTAACCGGCCGAAACTAACCTTCAAAAACATTATTAGGTTACCGTCCGCGCTACGCTGTTAGCGGCTAATCCACTCAGCAAACTGGCGGTGATTGTGGACAGGTTTCAGGAAATGAAGGTGCTGCTGGCCGTCGCGGAAGCAGAGAGTTTTGCCGGCGGCGCCAAGTTGATAGGGATGTCACCGCCAAGCGTAACTCGTGTGATAGCTGGTCTGGAAAATCGCCTGGGAACACTGCTGCTCGCACGTAGCACCCGGAGCGTACGCCTGACTGAAGCGGGGCGGCGCTATGTGGATGACTGCAAGCGCATCCTGCTCGACCTGGAGGAAGCCGAAGAGCTGGCGACCGGTAGCAGTGTTCGCGCTCGTGGCAACCTGACAGTGACTGCGCCGGTTATGTTCGGCGAGCAATATTTAATACCTCTGATCACACAGTACCTGGCAGAGCACCCGGAAGTGACTGTAAATGCCCTGCTGGTGGATCGCCTCGTGAACATGGTCGACGAGGGGGTGGACATAGCCATTCGCATAGGTGAGCTGCCGGACACCGGCCTGCAGGCCGTCAAGGTCGGGCAGGTCGCTACAGTCGTATGTGCTGCCCCGACATTTCTTGATCGCGTCGGCAGACCCGTGGAACCAAGCGATGTGTTGGGGTTGCCGATGGTGATGTCATCGGCGAGTAGTTTGCTCACCGACTGGCAATTCAGGGTGGGGGAAAGCACTATCGTTTTGCATCCCAAACCGCGCCTGATTGTCAGCTCCAACCAGGCATCTATCAATGCCGCACGGATGGGCTGGGGTCTTACACGGGTTCTGTCTTACCAAGTGGCCGAGCCGGTGGCGAAAGGCGAACTTGAGATCCTGCTCGAGGCGTATCAGACACCTGCACTGCCGGTGCACATGCTGTATCAGGGCGACAAGCGGGTGTCAGCGAAGGTGCGTACTTTCGTTGACTACTGCTCCGCTCGACTCATTGCAGATCCAGCACTGCAAACCGTTTCGGTGGCATAGGAATGAGCCGATATCGCGAGATGCGGGCATTCGAAGCGGTGGTGCAGACCGGTAGCCTGGCCGCCGCAGCTCGGCATCTCGAGCTGTCGCCAGCAACCATCATGCGCACCATTGCGTCCTTGGAAGCGCGCCTACACAACACCTTGCTATTTCGCAGTCCGCGCGGTGTGGAGCTGAGCCCGGCTGGCGAGCAGTTCGCGCAAAGCTGTCGGCAAATCCTGGAAGAGACCGAGCGTGCCGATCGTTCTGCTGCCGGCCGGCATGCTCGACCCGGTGGCCAACTGACGGTTGCAGTTCCGCTACTGATGGATTTGCAGATCTTCACCCCGATAGTCCTGTCCTATCTGGACGCCTATCCTGATGTATGCCTGACGATCCAGACCAGCCATGGAGCACCCAATCTCCTCAAGGATGGCATCGACATTGCGCTGGTCGTCGGCCAGTTACCCAACTCATCCGAGTTCGCTGCTTCACTGGGTATGGTCAGGCCAATTGTCTGTGGCTCACCCGACTACCTGCGCGCATGGGGGCGTCCCGAAACACCTGAAGATCTCAAGACTCATCGAGCAGTGTTTAGCTCGTCTCCAGGCTATGAGACGGGCTGGCGTTTTCCTTGCGCTCGCTCCACCCGCCTGGTGAACCCCACGCAAGTGCTTACCTGCACGACCCAGCGCGCAGCCATTCGTGCAGCGACACTGGGAGCAGGCCTGGTTCGTTGCATGAGCTACGAAGCCCATGATGAGTTGGCTAGCGGGTTACTCGTGCCGGTGCTTGCGGACTTCGCCAGTCCGCAAGCACCGGCGCAGTTGATCTACCGCCACGGCCGCCGCGCCGAGGCACGAGTGCGGACCTTTATCGACTTTACTACGCCCCTGTTGCGTGCCCATCCGGCCTTTATGGGCTGAGGTTGCAACGTCCTCCCATCACGTTTTATTTCGGAAAACGAAATTATGGATTGCTCTGCATGGTGGTTCTGCTTCGCCAGCGATGGGCGCAGCATGTCTCCACCAACGCAACAACCGCCAACCTGGTTTGCAGCTGCGTTGAGTCCCACGACCCAAACGGAGCCATCGCCATGCCAAACGCCATCAAGCTGTATCGCCACCCGCTGTCCGGCCACTCCCACCGCGTCGAGCTGTTCCTCTCGCTGCTGAACCTGCCCACCGAGCTGGTGTTTGTCGACCTGGCAAACGGCGCCCACAAAACAGCCGAGTACCTTGCTATCAACGCCTTCGGCCAAGTACCCGTGATTGACGACAACGGCACCCTGATCAGTGACTCCAACGCGATCCTGGTCTACCTGGCAAAGAAATACGGCAACGGTAGCTGGCAGCTACAAGACCCACTCACCGAGGCGCGCATCCAGCGCTGGTTGTCGGTTGCTGCTGGCCAGGTCGCCTATGGCCCGGCCGCCGCGCGGCTGATCACGGTATTCGGTGCCGCATTCAATGCCGACGAGGTCATCGCCCGCGCCCATGCCCTGCTCAAGGTAATGGAGGTCGAACTCAGCGACAGCCCATTCCTGGCGGGAACCGAGGCCAGCATCGCCGATGTGGCTAACTACAGTTACATCGCCCACGCCCCGGAAGGCAACGTATCGCTGGAGGCTTACCCGAATGTGCGTGCCTGGCTGCAACGTATCGAAGCACTGCCTGGCTTCGTTCCCATGCAGCGCACCGCCGCAGGTCTGCAAGCCAGCTAAATACCAACCATGCTGCCGGAGCCCCGGCAGCTCTCCCAAGGAGCGCCAGCCATGGACCATCTGCCCAAGCACCGTAAATCACCGTGGCACGCCGGCGAGCGAGCGCTTCAGGAAATTGTCCATGCCTCCGAGCAGATGGAAGTGATCGGGCAGAAGGTCATCCGCAACTACATGCCTGACCAACACCGTGAGTTCTATCACCAGTTGCCGTTCATCGTGGTCGGTGCTGTAGATACGGACGGTCGCCCCTGGGCCACTCTGCTCGAAGGGCCAGAAGGCTTCGTCACTTCCGCTGACCCGCAGCACCTGCTATTGGCTGCACAAACCGATCCGCACGACCCGGCCGCCTCTGGCCTGCAGGCAGGCCATGCGATCGGCATGCTCGGGATTGAGCTGCATACGCGTCGGCGCAATCGCATCAATGGCGTGATCCAGCAGGTTTCGGCAGAGGGGCTCGAGGTTTCGGTCGAGCACTCCTACGGTAACTGCCCCAAGTACATTCAGGAGCGCTCCTATACGCGCGTCGCCGAGTCGTCGAGCAGCAAGGCACCGCGCCGAGATTTCAATGCGCTAGACGAATACACCAGCGCCCTGATTCGCACGGCCGATACGTTCTTCATCGCCAGCTACGTCGATCATGATGCCCACAATCGCTCCGTAGACGTATCCCATCGAGGCGGACGTGCCGGTTTCGTGAAAGTCGAAGGCAACCGGCTGACCATTCCCGACTACGCCGGAAACCTGTTCTTCAACACCCTGGGGAACCTGCATACCAACCCGATCGCCGGATTGCTTTTCATCGATTTTGCCACCGGCGACACACTGCAACTCAGCGGGCGCAGCGAACTGCTGCTGGACAGTCCCTTGATCAAGTCCTTCGAAGGCGCAGAGCGCCTTTGGACCGTCGAGGTTGAGCACGTAGTCCTTCGCCCGGCCGCCGTGGCCATTCGCTGGCAATTTCACGGCTACGCCCCCACCAGCCTGGCGACCGGGATTTGGGATGAAGCCGACGAGCGTGTGCGGCAGTGCGAACAACGCCGGCAATGGCAGCAATGGCGAGTCGCGCGAGTACAGCAGGAAAGCAGAGATATCCGCTCGTTCTACCTTGAGCCACAGGACAGCGCCGTAGTGCCATTCGCCGCAGGCCAGCACCTGCCGATGCGCATCATGGGTTCAGAGGAAGAGGCTCTGGTCAGGACTTACAGCGTTTCTAGCGCGCCTTCCGATGGGCATATCCGCATCAGCGTGAAACTGCAGGGCAAGGCCTCGCGCCACCTGCACGAGCACGTGCAGGTGGGTGATCTGCTGGAGGTGCGGATGCCGTTGGGCAGCTTCACCCTGGTTGATGAAAACGAACGACCGGTGGTGTTGATCGGTGCCGGCGTTGGCATCACCCCAATGATCTCGATGGTCCGAGAGCTGGTAGCGCAAAACCAGCAACACCAGAGGACACGCAAAATCCACCTGTTCCAGAGCGCAAGAACGCTGGAGGAACTGCCATTTCAGCTGGAGCTGGCGGAGTTACTGCAGGGCTCGGCTGGACTGCTGCATATCCATCGTGCCTTGAGCAATCCAGGAACCGAGGCGCTACTCGACCGTGATTACCAGTTGGCAGGCCGCCTGGCCTTCGCCCAGGTCAAGGCACGACTGCCGCTGGATGACTATGACTTCTACCTCTGCGGCCCAGCCGGATTTCTTCAGGACATGTACGACGGTCTGCGTGGGGTGAACATCCCGGATCATCGCATCCATGCTGAGGCATTCGGCCCCTCTGCGCTGCGCCGCTCGGAAACCGAACTGCCACCGACATGGGTTCAGCCACCGGCGGCCGGAGTGCCAGTGCCGGTGTATTTCTCGGCATCTGCAACCGAAGCGCGCTGGAAGCCCGACAGCGGAAGCCTGCTGGAACTGGCCGAAAGCCGTGGCCTGACGCCCGAGTTCAGTTGCCGTGGCGGCTCATGCGGAACCTGCGCCGCCCGGCTGATCAGTGGCTCCGTGCATTACACAAATCCACCGGCGCAGTTGCCGGACGGCGACAAGGTGCTGATCTGCTGCGCCGTACCAGCGCAAACCGAGGGCACCCCACTCCCCCTGGTCCTTGATCTTTAGCGAGGAGCTGCGAGATGAACAGAACAGCTTTCCATAGCTGGGAAATGGACCAGCTTCTGTCGTGGGACGACGCGCCAATGTCGTCGCGGGGCGCTGATGCAATGGAGTGGGAGGCGAGCCTTCTGCTACCACAATTGGTCGCCACGCCCGAGCACCCTGCCAGTCTCGTTGAAGAGTCGACGCATGAGTCGGCCGGCCGCCTCTCGAGCTTATGGCGGGCAGTGCGAACGACCGTCCCTGCCCCACTCGCTTGAGTCGCGTTTTATCGGCCAACTGAGCAGTGTCATCCCCCATTCACCTTTGCCACCAGGAGCAACAGCCATGTCTACGTCCGAAGTTCGTCAGCCGGTTCCGCCATTCACCCGCGAGACCGCCATCCTCAAAGTCCGGCTGGCCGAAGACGGTTGGAACAGCCGCGATGCTGCCAAAGTGGCTCTCGCTTATACCCCCGACACTAAGTGGCGCAACCGTGCAGAGTTCGCCACCAGTCGGGCCGAGGCCGAGGCATTTCTCACGCGTAAGTGGAACAAGGAACTTGAGTACCGCCTGATCAAGGAGTTATGGGCATTCACCGCAAATCGCATTGCTGTACGGTATGCCTACGAATGGCATGACGACTCCGGCAACTGGTACCGTTCCTACGGCAACGAGAACTGGGAATTCGCCGAGAACGGCTTGATGGCCCATCGATTCGCTTGCATCAACGACCTACCTATTACCGAGGCCGAGCGGAAATTCCGCTGGCCGCTTGGGCGTCGCCCTGATGATCACCCAGGCCTATCGGAGCTGGGTTTGTAATGTCCCTATAACGGATGCTTGGCCATGTGTGCCAACTCTGACGTTGTTGATGAAGGACAGTCAGGAGGTGTCGCAATGAGTGCTCGCGCGGCGGGTGCAGCCGTTGGTGAAACGACTGCATTGCGGACCCTACAGCGTCCGGTATCAGCCATGCTCCGCATGGGTTTCGTGCCTCGACCCATCCTACGGATCTGAGCTGGCGATTCTTGTGGGGGCGATTTCAATCGCCAAGCAGGCCGCAGGACTGCCCCTCGTGGCTGAGGGGCAACTCCGTTGCCCTTGGCGAATGAATTGGCCCCTTCCGATCAGAACGACAACGCCCGCCCCAGCACTTCCCCGCGCGGGTCCCCTTCCCGGCTGACCAGCGCGTAGTTGTAGCCGTCCCTCGACCAGTACCGCGCCTCCAGCTCGCCATCACGGCGCTGACCCTTCTGCATGCTCGGATACAGCGAGCCCGGCGCCCGCAGGTACAGGCTGACCCGCTGCCCCTGGCCGTCTTCGAACAGGAGCAAGGCTGCTGCGCCCTGCTCGGTCACCAGCCAGCGACCGCCCACCGGGGTGAAGCCATAGGGGCTGAGATCAGGAATCCGCGCCGCGTGGCTGAAGCGCTGGTCCAGCCAGGCTTGCAACTCACCCGACACACGCGCCTGGATATCCACCACCGGGCTGGTCGAGAACAGCCGATGAGCCTGCAGGGCATCCTGCATGGGTGGGTTGGACGCCAGCAGGCTCATGTCCCGCGCCTGCCAGCCGCCCAGGCCGCCTGCGCCCAGCGCCAGCACGAAGGACGCTGCCAGGGCCAGGCGGCGCTGCTTGCGGGCACGCAGCGAAGCGCGGATCGCTACCGGTTCGAGGCGCGGGTTGGGGGCGACGCCCGGATTCGCCAGCGCAGCGCGCAACCATTGGGCGTCGCGCCGCCAGGCCTCTACTTGAGCGGCCGCTTCCGGATTGGCCGCCAGATAAGCCTCCACCGCTTGGCGCTGCTCGGCGTCCAGCTCACCGTCGAGATAAGCGTGCAGGTCGTCTTCGCTGGGATGGAATGCGTTCATTTGAGTACCCGCAGCTGAGGGTTGGACATCTCGCCCTCGGCCAGTTCGCGCAGCGCCTTGCGTGCGCGGGACAGCCTGGACATCACGGTGCCGATGGGAATCCCCAGGGCTTCAGCGGCCTCCTTGTAGCTGAGGCCTTCCACACTCACCAGCAACAACAGTGCACGTTGTTCCGCCGGTAGCCGGCCGAAAGCTTCCAGGGTGGCCTGGTTGACCACCAGCTCTTCAGTGGAAGGGGCTTCCTGGCTGCGGCCACCGAAGAACTCCAGTAGCCGCGCATGGCGACGGGCCTTGCGCTGCCCATCGAGGAACTGCCGGTAAAGGATGGCGAACAGCCAGGCGCGCAAGTTGCCGTCGCCTTTGCTGCCCCAGCGGGAAAGTGCCCGTTCCAGGGTTGCCTGGACCAGGTCATCGGCGCTGCTGGCATTGCGCGTCAGCCACAGCGCAAATCGCCTCAGCCGCTGTAACAACTCCCGCAGTTCCGCGTCATCGATCATGTTCATAGTCAGGTTGTGTGCCGCTTCTGCCAAAGGTGCGACAGAGAGACGTGCGAAGCAGGATTTTATTCCCCGTCGGGAATAAAGCTTGGGGCGCCGCGTCTCACCGGCTCATGGACAAGGGCATATGGCCCGGGAGTATCGCATGAGCAAGGCAACACCCAAGGGGTTCGACCTGGCCGCCCGACTGGCCCTGATCGGCTTCGCCGTCGGCGGCCTGGCCGCAGGTTTTGGCTATGCCGCCGGCTGGCTCGGTAGCGAGCGCCTCACCCCGCACCAGATCATCGACGCCTTCGAGGCCAATGCCGGCAAGTTCCCCGGCTACCGCAAGAATCACGCGAAGGGCATCTGCATTGCGGGCCATTTCGAGAGTAGCGGCCAGGCCGAGAAGCTGTCCCGCGCCAGCGTCTTCGCCCCTGGCAAGGTGCCGGTGATCGGTCGCCTGGCCATCGGCGGCAGCAATCCCCACGCCCCGGATGCCGGTGTTCCGACTCGCAGTATGGCCTTGCTTTTCCAGCTGCCCGGCGGTGAACAGTGGCGCACCGGCATGAACACCCCGCCGGTGCTGCCGGTGGCCACCCCGGAGGCGTTCTACGAGCAGGTGCTCGCCTCGCGCCCCGATCCCACCACCGGCAAACCCGACCCTTTGAGGATGCAGGCCTTCTTTGCCGCCCATCCGGAGAGCGCCGCGTTCCGCCAATGGGCGCAGGCCGCGAAACCCAGCAACAGCTTCGCCAACGTCGCCTACAACGGCATCAACGCCTTCCGCCTGGTAGATGCCGCCGGTAATGGCCAGTACGTTCGCTGGTCCGTACAGCCGGAGGCAGCCTACGCGCCCTTGGGCGAGGCCGGCAATGATCCGGACTTCCTCAGTCATGACCTGCAACAGCGATTGGCCCAGGGCCCGCTGCGTTGGCACCTCGTACTGACGCTGGCCGACCCCGGCGACCCGACCCACGACGCCACCCGCCAGTGGCCGGCCGAGCGCCGTCAGGTGGACGCCGGTACCTTAGTGGTGGAAAGCGCCGAGCCCCAGGACACAGGCGCCTGTCGCGACATCAACTTCGACCCGTTGGTGCTGCCGGACGGCATCCAGGCCTCCGACGACCCCATCCTCGCCGCCCGCTCGGCCGCCTACGCCGTGTCCTATAACCGCCGCACCCGCGAAGGTGCGCCCCATGCCGCGCAAGGAGCCCAACAATGACTGCGCCCACCCATTTCAGCCTGTTGCTGCGGGTCATTCACTGGCTGATGGCGATCCTGCTGCTGGCCATGCTCTTCATCGGCGTCAGCATGGTGGGCGACCTGTCCCCGCGCCACAGCACCCTGGTGGCCCTGCACAAGCCCCTAGGCGTGACCTTGCTGGCCCTGGTACTGATCCGTCTAGCCGTGCGCCTGGCCAGTCCCACACCGCCCCTGCCCGACGACATGCCCGGCTGGCAACGGGGAGTCGCCAAGCTGTCCCATCTGTTGCTGTACGCCCTGATGCTCGCCCTGCCGCTGGTGGGCTGGGCGATGCAGTCCGCTGGCGGCTACCCGGTGGCGCTCCACGAGTCCGTATTGCTGCCGCCCATCGCCCCGCAGGACGCCCGGCTCTATGCCTCGCTGCGCCTGGCCCACACTGTACTGGCGTACCTGCTGTTCATCAGCATCCTGGCGCACCTGGCGGCGGCCCTCTACCACGCGCTCATCCGCAGGGATGGCGTGCTCTCGAGCATGACCACCGGCAGCGGCATTCGCCCGAAGCCTGACGGTCAGTAGACGCGGGACTACCCGCAACCTCCCCTCTCCAGCAGGAGAATCCACTATGAAAACCCTTGTCGTCGCCCTGACTCTCAGCCTTGCCTCCACCGCCGCCCTGGCCGCCACGACCGACCAGGCGACGCAACCCGTTACCCAGTACGAATACGGGGTGCACCTGGATATCGCCCGGGTGGTGCAGATGACCGACCTCTCTACCTTCTGCGGTATCGGGCCGGCGCGCATGACGTATGAGGACAGCCAGATGCAAGAGAAGACGATCGAATACCTGGTCTGGGGAACCGGGTGCAAGAACGACTATTGAGGCCAGCACATCTGTAGGCTGGGCTTCGCTGCACTCGGCCCTGCCTACAGAGTGGCACGGAACCGACGACCTCCCGGGTATTGGCAAGCCCCGGTCGGAAGCGGCCTCCCCACTTGAACCCGGCATAGGTTCGCCGCCTGGGAGCGAGTAAAGCACCGGTCATACCCTGCGATGCCGCGTCCGGCGGCGGGCAAGGCACGCGGAATGCGGGTGGTCTAGCTTGAGTTCAAGCAGATGGAGGCAACCATGACCCAGCGCAATTCCCCCGTGGACCCGGGCGAAGCGGTGCCCTGGTTCACCAGCAGCACCCCCAGCCGGGAACGCTTCACCTTCGATACCGTCGCCGGGCGCTATATCGTCCTCAGCTTCCTGGGGTCATCCTCGGACCCGACGGCAGCGCGCGTACTCACTGACCTGCTGGCGCGCCGCGAGCGCTTCGACGACGACCAGGCGAGCTTCTTCGGCGTCACGGTCGACCCGCGTGATCGCGAGCAACAGCGCATCCGTGACCTGTTACCCGGCATCCGCTTCTTCTGGGATTTCGACCGCACCATCTGCAACCTGTACGGCGTGCAACAGGAAAACGGCGCCGTCCGTCAGATGACCTACCTGCTCGACCCGCGCCTGCGGGTGATCGCCGCGCTGCCCATCCGGCCCGGTGGCGAAGGCCACGTGGACGCCCTCCTCGCCCTGCTCCAGGCCCAGGACCCCATACGCCCGGCTAGCATCGCCCGGGCCCAGGCGCCGGTGCTGGTCATCCCACGGATCTTCGAGCCGGGCCTGTGCAAAGCGCTGATCGACTACTACGACCGGCATGGAGGTACCGAATCCGGCTACATGATCGAGCGTGACGGCAAGACGGTGGAGGAGGTCAAGCATGACCACAAGCGCCGCCGCGACTGCTCCCTGGACGACGATAAACTGCGCGACACCTGCGCACATCGCATCACCACGCGGCTGGTGCCGGAACTGCTCAAGGCTTTCCAGTTCCATGCCACCCGCATGGAGCGTTACCTCGTGGCTTGCTACGACGCCGAAGAAGGCGGTCACTTCCGCCCCCATCGCGACAACACCACCAAGGGCACCGCCCACCGCCGCTTCGCGGTCTCCCTGTTCCTCAACAGCGGCGAGTACGAAGGTGGCTGCCTGCGCTTCCCGGAATTCGGCCGCAGCCTGTACAGCGCCCCAACGGGCGGCGCCGTGGTGTTCTCCTGCTCATTGCTGCATGAAGCCACCCCGGTCACTGCCGGGCGCCGCTATATGTTCCTGCCCTTCCTCTACGATGAAGAAGGCCGGCGCATTCGCGAAGAAAACCAGCAATACCTGGAAAGCTCGGCCGAGCAATGACGGGCGTCCTGGCTTATCATCCCGCGCCACTCGACCGATTGATGGATGCACGCCCCATGACTCACCCAACCCTGCTGGATGCCCTGCTGGCCGCCGACATGCTGGAAATCGACGACCTCCACGCCTGGGAGTTCGACCTGGATGAAACACTGCTGGACGCCCTGGAGGCAGGCCAGCCGGGTGATCCCGAGGCCCAGCTGCTGCGGGTCGAGTGCATCGACGGTCGCACCCGCCGCGAATGGCGTTTCACCCAGGCTGCCGTGCAGAGCGCAGGTTTCGACGCCGAGACCGGCTGCTGGAAGCTGGCTGGAACCGACGGCGAGCACCTACTGCGCTGCCTGGATGCCTTCGGCGGTGACGCCGAGGATGAGGACGAGCAGGCGTAACTGCCCTCCTCCATCAACACTCGCGCTCCGGACGGCAGGCGAAAAAGCGCCGTCCGCCCACTCTACGAGGCTTCCGGCCACGTCTGAGGCTCAGGTCAGCACATTGCGAACGAAGCGCACCATCACCTCGCCTTCATTGGCATAGGTGTAAAGTCGGTCGCTGCCGAACACCAGGAAGTCTCCAGCCTCGACTCGCTGTTTATCATCGCCGCGCAGCACACTCAGATTGCCCTCGATCACAAAGATCATCTCGCGCCAGCCTTCGGCATCCGGTTCGGCCGTGTAGCGCTCACCCGGCGCCAGCGACCAGCTCCAGAGCTCGACTTCATGGCGAGTCGCCGAACTGGCCAGCAGGGTGGCGCGACTGCCCGGTTTGCTGCCCACCCAGGCCACGGCATTGATACGTGAACGGTCGGGACGATCCGGCTGCTGCACCAGATCGGGGAACAGCACGCCAAGGGCCGCAGCGATGCGATCCAAGGTGGCCAGGCTGACGTTCACATCGCCACCCTCGATGCCCACCAGCATGCGCCGGCTGACACCCGCGGCCGTGGCCAGGGCCTCCTGGCTCAGACCTGCGGCGCGGCGCAGCCGGCGGACGTTTTCCGAGACATGTTCGAGAACGTTGGGACGTTCATCCGATTTGGGCAACATATTGCTCACACCCTGACTTTTGCGCATTATGTTGCACATAAGCATATCAAGACGCCAGCCCTTCTACATTTCGGATTCCGCCAAATGCCCCCGCTGTCGAGCCGCCTCGCTTCCACCCTGCTGCCTGTTTCCGTCCTCATGGTGGCCATGGCTTCCATCCAGAGTGGCGCCTCCCTGGCCAAGACCCTGTTCCCGGTCATCGGCGCCCAGGGCACGACCACCCTGCGCCTGGTGTTCGCCGCCATCATCCTCGCGCTGATTCTGCGCCCGTGGCGCGCGCGCATCAGCAAGGCGTCCCTGCGACCGCTGATCATGTACGGCCTGGCCCTGGGCGGTATGAACCTGCTGTTCTACATGTCCCTGCGCACCATTCCGCTGGGCATCGCCGTCGCGCTGGAATTCACCGGGCCGCTGGCGGTAGCGCTGTTCGCGTCGCGGCGGGCCATCGACTTCATCTGGATCGGCCTGGCAGCCCTGGGCCTCTGGCTCCTGCTGCCACTCGGCAAGACCGGCGGCCACCTGGACCTGACCGGCATGGCCTACGCCCTGGGTGCGGGCATCTGCTGGGCGCTGTACATCCTCTACGGTGCGCGTGCCGGCAGCGACCACGGCATGCAGGGTGCGGCGCTGGGCGTGCTGGTGGCCGCCCTCTTCATCGCCCCGGTCGGCATCGTGCACGCCGGCACCGACCTCTTGCGCCCGGAACTGTTGCCCGTTGCCCTGGCCGTCGCGCTGCTCTCCACGGCCATCCCCTACACCCTGGAAATGATCGCCCTTACCCGCCTGCCGGCGCAGACGTTCGGCACCCTGATGAGCATCGAGCCGGCATTCGGCGCGCTCTCCGGGCTGATCTTCCTCGGCGAGCACCTGTCGCTGCTGCAGTGGCTGGCGATCCTCTGCATCATCCTCGCCTCCATCGGTTGTACCGTGACAGCACCGCCACGCCAGCAGGCCCAGCCCCTGGTGCCGGCCGACTGAACACAGGTTTACGGCAAATCACCTCTTGCAGAAAACAGGTGATTCTCCGCACGCTATAGCGATCCGGACCGCGCCATACAGGTACCCCAATGAACAGACTTCCCTACGTCGCCACCGGCTGCCAGCCGGTGAACTGGCAGCTCGACCAGATCGTCAACGACCTGCGCGACGCCCGCGCCCAATGGCGCAGCCAACATGGCCGCCTGCAGGACCGTGGCGGCCGCGAACTGCCGTCGCGCGTCACTGTCGGGCAAATCATAGAGGCCCTGGGCGGCGCCCTCTTCCCCATGCGCCTCGGCCCGGCAGACCTGCGTGAGGAAAGCGAGGACTTCTACGTCGGCCACACCCTGGACGTCGCGCTCAACGCCCTGGCCGGTGAAGTGCGCCGCGAGCTCTCCTACGCCGCACGACAAAATGGCGCCAGCGGCGATGACATCGCCTGCCAGGCCATCGAGATCGTCAAGGGATTCGCCGCCACCCTGCCCAAGCTGCGGGTGCTGCTGGATACCGACGTGCTGGCCGCCTTCCAGGGCGACCCGGCGGCGCGCAGCGTCGATGAAGTGCTGATCTGCTATCCGGGCGTGCATGCGGTGATCCACCATCGCCTGGCCCACTACTTCTACAAGGCCGGGCTGCCGTTGCTGGCGCGGATGATCGCCGAGATCGCCCATTCGGCCACCGGCATCGACATCCACCCCGGCGCACAGATCGGCAAGAGCTTCTTCATCGACCATGGCACGGGCGTCGTCATCGGCGAGACGGCGATCATCGGCGAGCGTGTCCGCATCTACCAGGCGGTAACCCTCGGCGCCAAGCGCTTCCCATCGGACGAGGAAGGCAACCTGCAGAAGGGTCAACCGCGTCACCCGATCGTCGAAGACGATGTGGTGATCTATGCCGGCGCGACCATCCTCGGCCGCATCACCATCGGCAAGGGTTCCACCATCGGCGGTAACGTCTGGCTGACCCGCAGCGTGCCGGAAGGCAGCAACATCACTCAGGCCAACCTGCAGAACGAATGCGGGGTTTGAGTGCCACGGCCGGGCCACGCTGATGGGTGTCGTTCCTCTACCCATCCTATGTATGGACTCGCCTTTTACTGTCAACCCGCTTTGAACAGAGAAACCCGGTTGCATCTATGTATCAGGCCTCAGCAAGGGAGCCGCAAAGGGGCTCCGGGCCAACATTGTCTGAGCTCGCGCCGTGCCAATTACGAAGAGGCTTAGGGGCCAGTAGGATGGCAGGCATCATCGCGCGACGGTCTGACCTGGGGTCAATGTTCTCAGCAGCGGTTGAGGCGCTCAGCGCCTCGGTGGCGGGATCTCGTGGGATCTATTCGGCTATCGTTGCTCCCGGTTGGACAGAGGGATTACGGCAGTAGCGGGCGTCCGACTGCAGCAGCACCCAGACGATACGCAAGTTGCGGTTGGCCAGACGTATGGCCGCCCCCTTGCGTCCGTGCCGCTGCATCCAGCGGTTCAGCCGACGGTCGTCCACTTCCTCGGAGTCAGCCTTGAGCGTGCGGAGCACCGCATGGGCGCCCTCGACCATCAGGCTGCGCAGATAACCATCACCGCGTTTGCTCATCTTGCCGAGCCGAACCTTCTGCCCGCTGCTGTGCTGATCGGGTACCAGGCCAAAGTAGGCCGCGAACTGGCGTGCATTCGGGAAGCACGCGGGCTTGACCTGCTTGGCGACCAGGGCAGTGGCGATGATCGGCCCAACCCCGCGCACGCTCATCAGTCGCGAGGCGGTCTTGTCCGCGCGTGCACATTGTTCCAGCCGTTTGGTCAGCAGCAGGAGACGGCCTTCCAGCGCCTGCCATTCCGCCTGCATATCGGCGATCAGCTCACGCAGCAGGTCTGGCAGCGGCAACGTGGCATCCTCCAGAATCCGGCTCACGCGGTCGCTGAGCGCTGCAGCGCCTTGCGGGATCGCCAGGCCATGCTCGAGCAGCAGCCCCCGGATTTGATTGCCCAGCGTCGTCCGGCGCCGTAGGTAGCCCTGTCTGACCCGATGCGCCGCCTGCATGGCCAGGGCCTCCACGGTTTTCACCGGTACGGCATGGATGGTGGTATCGCGTCCGGCGCGCAAGATCGCCTGCGCATCGTTGCGATCGTTCTTGGCACCACTGCGGTGCTCGGCGACTCGCTGTGCGGGTAACAAGCGCACCTGACAACCCAGGGCCTGCACCTGTCTTGCCCAGGCTTGTGCGCCCGGCCCGGTCTCCAGCAAGACCGTCGCGCCCTTGGCGATCTGGTACAAAAACCTCGAGAACGCCTCGCGCGACTGGAGACGCTTTTCGTACACCAGCTCTCCGTGCGCCTCTTCGCCGGCGATTTGGAACACCTGCTTGGCCAGATCAACAGCGACTGTCGTGCACAGAGAGAGCGTTTCCGGGTGTGCAGCTTGCGGTTTCGTCGTACGCTTTTGCATGGCCTTGCCCTCGCTGTCGGTGGTTATCGTAGGGTGCCACCGTGGCGCGCTCGACGCCTCGGCGAGGGCGAGTCCATCCAATTAC
>NZ_SSOK01000050.1:0-22892 GCF_029871195.1 Pseudomonas sp. BN415 | reverse complement strand
CCCAACCGAATTGCTTGACGACCATAGAGCGTTGGAACCACCTGATCCCATCCCGAACTCAGCAGTGAAACGACGCATCGCCGATGGTAGTGTGGAGCTTCTCCATGTGAGAGTAGGTCATCGTCAAGCTTCTATCCCAAACCCCCGATCCGCGTAAGCGGGTCGGGGGTTTGTCTTTGCGCCTGCGAAAGTTTGCCGACTCACGAAGTTGGTAGCGCCCGGAAACTCTTGAATCGCAACCGCCTGCGCTCCGCTCGTCTAGAATAGCCGCGACATCTTGAGAGCCTTGCCACCATGCCTGAACAGGCTGAACAACGCCCGCTTTCCGACCTACCTTTGCACGACCTGATCGCCTGCCACGAATGCGATCTGTTGATGCGCCGCCCGGACCTTGATGAAGAACAGAAAGCCTGTTGCCCCAGGTGCGGCTATGAGCTGATGGTGCATCGCTCCAAGATGGAGCGTCGTGCCATGGCCTTGGTGTTGACGGCGTTGCTGCTGTTCGTCCCGGCCAATTTCCTTCCCATAATGAAACTCAACCTGCTTGGGCAGACGACCCATGACACGGTCTGGACAGGTGTTGTTGGCCTCTACAACACCGGCATGGAAGCCGTTGCGGTGTTGGTGTTCCTCTGCAGCATGGTCATACCGCTGATCAAGCTCCTCTGCCAACTGACTGTGCTGGTCTGCATCAAAACTCGCCGCGCACTTGGCCTGGGACTGCTGTTCTATCGGCTTTATCACCATTTGCGGGAGTGGGGGATGCTCGAGGTTTACCTCATGGGAATTCTGGTTTCCATCGTGAAGCTGATCGATCTGGCCGACCTGCATCTTGGTATCGGTCTGGTCTGCTTCATTGGCCTGCTGCTGTCTCAGGTATGGCTCGAGGTGACGATGTCGCCGCATCAGGTCTGGGATGCGCTGGAAGCAGAAGGAGAGACTCATGCGCGCCATTGATGCCGGCATTATCGTCTGCGACGAATGCCACCAGTTGAATCGTCCAGACTCGGATGAGGATCATGGCCACTGCCGCCGCTGCGGCGCAGTACTGTACCCACGGCGACCCAACAGTATCGTTCGAACCTGGGCGCTACTGATTACGGCTACGATCCTCTATGTCCCAGCCAACGTACTGCCGATCATGACGGTGAATTTCTTTGGCAGCGGGTCCCCCTCTACGATCATGGGCGGCGTGCTCGAACTGATTCATGCCGAGATGGTGCCAATCGCGCTGGTGGTTTTTGTTGCCAGCATCCTCGTTCCCACCTTCAAGCTGGTAGGGATTGCGCTGCTGCTTTACTCAGTGCAACGGCGACTGCCCATGTCGCCGCGTCAGCGCATCCTGATGTATCGCTTCATCGAATGGATTGGCCGATGGTCAATGCTGGATATCTTTGTCATTGCCATCCTCGTGGCGTTGGTGAACTTCGGCAACTTGGCCAGTATCGAAGCCAACCTGGGAGCGGCGGCCTTCGCCAGTGTCGTGGTGACCACCATGATCGCGGCAGTGACCTTCGACCCCAGACTGATCTGGGACAACACTGATATGGACGACGAGAATGCCTGAGTTGCCAACCCCGAAAACCCGCAAAACCACGAGCTGGTCCGCAATCTGGGTACTACCGCTGGTGGCGCTGCTCATTGGCCTCTGGCTGGCCTGGAAAGCCATGAGCGAAGCAGGTATCGAGATTCAGATTCGCTTCGAGAACGGCGATGGTATCCAGGTGGGCAAGACCCAACTGATGTACAAGGGAATCCAGGTGGGCAAGGTGGTCGACCTGCATGTCAGCGATGACATCCAAGGTGTGGTGGCCACGGTTGAGGTGATGAAGGAGGCCGAACCTTACCTCAGCAAGGACACCCGTTTCTGGCTGGTTCGCCCGCGGGTTTCCCTGGCCGGGGTGACGGGCCTGGAAACCCTGGTCTCCGGTATCTATATCGCCATTGATCCCGTGAAGGGGGAGGCGGCGCGGCGATATATCGCGCTGCCCGAACCGCCGCCACTGTCCGACTCGCTGCCCGGTCTGCACCTTACCCTGAAGGCTGAACGCCTGGGGTCCCTTGAGCATGGCAGCCCGGTCTATTACCGACAGATTCAGGTTGGCCAGGTGAAGAGTTACCAATTGGCCGAAGATCAGCGCACGGTCGAAATCAAGGTACACATTGAGCAGCCTTATGCGCATCTGGTGCGCAAGCACACGCGTTTCTGGAATGCCAGTGGCCTCAACGTTACCGCGGGATTGGCAGGCGTGAAGATCCGCACTGAGTCCGTGCTCAGCATCATGGCTGGCGGCATAGCGTTCGCGACTCCAGAGCACCGTCAGGACAGCCCTCCCACCGATCCCAGCATCCCGTTCCGCCTGTATGACGGCTTCGAGTCTGCCGAAGCCGGCCTGAGGGTGCTGCTGCGCATGGATGACGTCAGCGGTCTAAGCCCGGGTAGCACGCCGGTGATGTACAACGGCGTGCAGGTCGGCACCCTGAAGAAGCTGGATATGGACAAGGACTTCACCGGCGCCACCGCCGAGCTGACCATGGAGCCGCGTACCGAGGACTATCTTGTCGAAGGCACCGAGTTCTGGACGGTGAAACCGTCGATTTCGTTGGCAGGCATCACCGGTATCGAGGCCCTGGTGAAGGGCAACTACATTGCCGTGCGCTTTGCCAAGGAGGGTACGCCGACCCGGGAGTTCAAGGTTCGACCCAAGGCGCCCCCGCTCAATACCGATGCGCCTGGCCTGCACTTGGTGCTGACCAGCGATCGCCTCGGCTCCCTGGAAGTCGGTAGCCCGATCCTGTTTCGCCAGATGCGCGTGGGCAGCGTGCAGAGCTATCAACTGTCCCGTGACCAGCGGCGCGTGGTAATCGGCGTCCACATCGAGCCCGAGTTCACCAAGCTGGTAAACGAGTCCACTCGCTTCTGGAACTCCAGCGGTATTACCCTCAAGGGCGGACTGTCGGGCGTCGAAGTGAAGAGCGAATCCCTGCAGACCCTGTTGTCGGGCGGCATCACCTTCACCACACCGGACCCGAAGGCCAAGCTCGTCACCCGCCCGCGCCGCTTTACGCTGTTCGACAATGAAGCGCTGGCCATCGAGAAGGGTACTGTCATCGAGATCGCCATTCCCCAGGCTGAAGGCATCAAGGAAGGTACGCCGATCCGCTTCAGGGGCATCGATGTGGGCGAGGTGGAGTCGGTGATCCTGAGCAACGACCTCTCTGGCGTAGTGGTCAAGGCTCGCCTCACGCAGGCAGACGACCGCATCGCTCGTGCCGGCAGCCAGTTCTGGGTGGTACGTCCGGAGCTCGGCCTGTTGCGAACGGCCAACCTGGACACTCTCGTCAGCGGCCAGTACCTGGAAGTCCTGCCGGCTGCCAAGCCTGGGGCCGCGCAGACGCGCTTCACTGCGCTGCCTGAATCGCCGGACCCGGTCGCCCGTGAGGAGGGCTTGCGCATCACCCTCAGCGCGCCGCGCCGTGGCTCCCTCAAACCGGGCGTGATCGTCAGTTACCGCGAAGTACCGGTGGGCAAAGTGCTTTCCTACGAGCTGGGCAAGACTGCCGACCGCGTCTTCATCCATGTACTCATTGAGCCGCGCTACGCGCCCCTGGTGCACAGCGGCAGCCGCTTCTGGCACACCAGTGGTGTTGGGGTGGATGCCAGCCTGTTCGATGGTGTGAAGGTGCGAACCGGCTCCCTGGAGTCCTTGGTGGAGGGCGGGATTTCCTTCGCCACACCGAACGAAGGACAGATGGGCAACGCTGCACTCAATGGCCAGACCTTCGCCCTGCATGACGATGCCGAGGACGAGTGGCTGACCTGGGCGCCGAAGATTCCTTTGGCGAAGTAACCGCGTAACAAACAAAATGGCCGCAATCCGCGGCCCTTTTGCTTTTCTGGCGAACGGATCAGGCGGGTTCGGCCGCCTCGTCCTTCGCATCCTGGGTGGCGGTAGCCACGTCGCGACGCTTGATGAACTTCCAGTCCGCCTCGTCGATGTAGATGCCGTTCGGGCCACTGCCGCCTTCCAGGTCGATGGCGACGTTGGCCGATACCTGCGGCTTGACCGACGCGAGGATGGGTGTGAAGCCCAGTTGCTGGCTGGTTTCGATCAGCGCCTGCTGGTTGCGCTCGTCGATGTCTGCCGCCTCGTCCAGGTAGTAGGGCAGTCGAATGCGCCCGGCTTGCTCGCGATCCATCAGGTGCAACAGCAGGTACATGTTGGTCAGCGCCTTGATCGTCATCGTGGTGCCGTTGGAGGCGGCGCCGTCGATATCAGTGTGAATGACCGGCTGGCCATGCACCTTGGTGATCTCGAAGGCCAGTTCGAACAGGTCTTTCAGGCCCAGCTGGTTGCCGTTGGCGGCCACCAGGCGCGCCAGGTATTCCTTGGCCTCTTCGTTCTTCGCATCCTGATCGCTCGAGTTGGTCAGGTCGAAGACCGATAGGGTCTCGCCCTCCTCGTACTGGCCGGCGCTCTGGATGATCTGATCGATGTGACGCAGGGCTTCCTTGTTCGGGGCGAGGACAATGCGGAAGCTTTGCAGGTTGGAAACCTGGCGCTTGTTGATCTCGCGGTTGAACAGCGCCAGCTGGTGTTCCAGGTTGTCGTAGTCGCTGCGGATATTGCGCAGGGTCCGGGCGATGTCGGTGACTGCGGCGCGGCGTGCCTTGGCGAGAGTCAGGGCTTCGTCCTGGCGATGTGCATAAGCGTTGATCAGCAACTGCAGTCGGCGCTCGGCGTCGTCTTCGCTGTCAAACTTGGCCACGCCCTTGAGGCGGACCTGGGCGTAGAGCGCTTCGATCTGGCCGTCGATGCGCTGCAGCGCCTGCCAGGTGTCCTGGTAGTCGTTGAGCAGCGGCAGCAGGTTGTCCAGGCTGTCGTCCACCGGGTCCATGAAGGGTTTGCCGAAGGGCAGGTCGGCGGGCAGCAGCTGGCGGCGGCGCAGGGCGTCTTCCAGGGTGCGTTCCTTGGCTTCCAGGTCGGCGAGCTGGCGACCCACCAGTTGCAGCTTGGCGGAGAGCTGTTGGACGCGTTCGGTGAAGGCATCGGCGGAGCGCTTGAGTTCGTCTTGGGTGGCTTCCAGCTGCGCCAGCTCTTCCAGCTTGGCGGGCTCTTCAGCACTGAGGGTCTGGGCCTTGCGGAAGTCTTCCAGGGCTTTCTGGGCGTCCAGCACGTCCTGGTACAGCTTCTCGGCCTGGGCCTTGCTCGCGGCGCGGTCGGCGGCCACGGACTGCTGGGTCTTGAGCTGCTTGAGCTCGCGCTCCAGGCGGTCCTTCTGGTCGCGCAGGGCGGCGCGGTCGGCCAGGGCCTGCAGGGCCGGCGGCTCGATGTGGGAGAGGTCGATGGACAGGCCCGGTACTTCGAACTGGCTGCCCTTGAACTGGTCGAGCACGGATTCCAGGGTTTTCACCCAGGCTCCGCCGTCGTCCAGCTGGATACCTTTCTCACCCAAAGGCAGGCTGAACAGCTGGCCGTTGAACAGGCGCATCAGGCGGTCGACGTCCGCCTGGGAGAACTCTTCGCGCAGCCGCGAGTAGCTGTTGTTGTCGGCGTGGTCGAGCTGCTGCTTGACCGCCTTCAGGCGCTTCTCCAGATCACGCAGGCGTTCGTCCAGATCCTCGGCAGAGAACTGGCGAGACTGAGCCAAGGCGCCAGCCAGTTCGTCGTGGGCGTCCTTGGCGGCGAGCAGCTGCTGCTCCAGCACCTTGGCGTTTTCCACCAGAGCGAAGCGGTTCTTCAGTACCGCCAGCTCACCCAGCCAGCGCTGGTTCTCGGTGATGGCGCGCTCCAGACGCATCATTTCCTGGGTGCCGCCACGTTGTTCGTTCTGCAGGCCGTCCTGTTCGTTGCGGTAGTGCTCGGCCTGGATCACCAGCTCCTCGCGGCGGGCGCCGGAGTAGTCCTGCCAGGTGCCTAGCAGCGAATCCAGCAGCGGGGAGATGCGGTGCAGTTTGCCGCGCAGGGTCTCGCGCTGGGCCACGCCGTTGGCCAGGGCTTCCACCAGTGGGCCGGCGGAGACCAGCGCTTGATAGTCCTGCTCCATGCGGCGTACGTCGCGGAAGGCCTCTTCGCAGGCAGCGATGTAGTCCACGCTGCCGGAGCGCAGGCTGTGCTCGAAGGCATCGAGGAACAGTTGCTTGAGCTTGGCCGCCGTGATTTCACGCATGTGCAGCAGGTTGATGAACAGCGAGCGGAAGGTCTTCAGGCTCTGTTCGCTGGTAGAGCGCAGCGGGATCAGTGTCAGGTCCAGTGGGATCGACGTGTGACCACCCACCAGCAGGCGGCGCAGCTCATCGGGCTTGAGTTCGTAGGCCTTGATACCTTCGCGTTCCAGGCTGTTGAACAGCTCACGCTGGCGCAGGCAGGTGCCGTCGCGCTGGTAGTGCTCCAGATTCAATTCGCCACGGTAGGCGAAGAACTGGTGGCCGAAGCCGCCGCCCGGACCGCGACCGGCCACGCCGATCACGTGGGGGCCGTGGGGCAGGGAGACTTCAACGAGGATGTAGCTGGTATCGGTGGCGAAGTAGAACTTGCGCGATTGCTCCAGGCTGTACTTGCCGAAGCTCATGTCCGACATGCGCGCCAGGATCGGGAACTGCAGCGCGTTGATCGACGCCGATTTACCGAGGTTGTTGGCGCCGTAGATCGACAGCGGGGTTTCCAGCGGGAACAGGCCCAGGCTGTATCCAGCGGTGTTCAGCAGGGCGAAGCGGCGGATGCCGTAGCGTTCCTGGCTCATGCGTCTTCCTCCTGGGCTGAGCGTTCTTCGGCCATGGCGCGGGCCAGGGCGTCTTCTTCTGACTCTGCGGATTCTTCGACGATTTCAGGGGTGTCGATGGGGATGATCGTGTCGCCACTGTCGTCATCCATGAGCACTGGGGCACGCAGTTCCAGGTCGGTGCTGTGCAGGCTGGCAGCTAGGTCGCGGTCGTGTTGCACGGCCAGGCACACGTCGAGGAAGCGGTGCATCGGCGGCAGGAAGCGGTAAATGCCGTTGCTGTCCTCGGCGAAGCCCAGCTGGGTGAGACGGCGGATCACCTTCTCTTCCAGCTCTTCATGGGTGCTCACCTCGGCCTGCATGAACAGGTCGCGGTACTTCTCCAGCAGGGCCGGCAGTTCGTCGCGGCCGATGCTGCCGCCATCGAGCACGGAGAGCGGGTCGCGGCCCTGGTCGGCCAGGTGCTCAACCAATATGAAGGTGAACAATGCCAGGCGTTGGGCGGTCTTGTTCACCTGGGCGCCCATCTGCTCCGGCACGAAGTAGTAGAACCCACGCGGGTCGCAGACCAGCTCGAAGCCGAGGCCCTTGAACAGGGCACGGTACTGGTCCTGCATGGTGGACAACTGGGCGTAGCACTCCGGCTCGCTGCGGGAGAGGTGGTAGCCCTTGAACAGCTCGCGGAAGATGGGCGCCAGCTGGGTCATTTCTTTCAGGTCGATATTCATCAGGAAGTCTTCTCGGCCGCGGCGTTGGGGCTCTTGATCAGGGCGTAGGAGCTCAGGCTGACCTGGTGCTCGGCGGTCAGGTAGTCACGACGCTCCAGACGATCGCGCGAGAAGCGCGAATCGCGGGAAAGACGCGAGAACCAGTAGAGGAGTTCGTCTGTGGCGCCTTCGGGCTCCTGCTCAAGCAGCCAGACCATCAGGTCCGGTAACGGCAAGGCCTGCTCGCAACGGTCGAGCATTTCCCGCGCGGTCTTCGGTGAGCGCGGAGCAGCGGCCTTGCGCGTGCCGCCGGATTTCGGGAAGTGCGCCGGTTTCGGCTGGAAGCGTGCCAGGGCGTAGACATAGGCCTCCACCTGCGAGCCGCTGCCGAGGAAGGTGGTCTGCGGCCGGGTGAACAGCGGCATGGCTGCTTGAGGTACGGCATCCAGGCCCTTCTTGCGGATCACCGACAGGGCCAGGGCGGCGCCACGGGTCACGGCGTTGTGCCGGCGTGCTTCTTCACGCAGCGGCAGCAGCAGTTCCCGGGCCTTGCGCAGGGTCAGTTGGGCGCTGGTTTGCATTTCCAGGATGCGCGCGTGGGTGCGCAGTACCAGGTCGTCGTCCACCAGTTGGCCCAGGCGCTGTTGCTCGCCGAGCAGGCGCAGCAGCACTTGCTCGACACGGCGCACGCCTTGCTCGAAGGCGCCATCGGCGGCGACCAGCTGGATCATCGGCTCGACGTACTCGTCCCAGGTCGCCAGTACCTCGGCGTAGCGTTGGCGCAGAGGGATCTGCCGGTCGCTGGTCTTGGCGCGATCGGCCACGGCCATCAGGGCCTGCTCGTCGTTGTCGAGCTTCTTCAGGACGTCGCGCACACGCATGTCGAGCAGGCGCAGCTGGCGCGCCAGGTCGTTGCCGTCGCGGATTTCGAAAGCTTCCTGGATGTAGCCGGCAAGGCGTTCCAGGTGGCGCAGGTAGGCTTCGATCTCCAGGCACAGGCCGAGACGGTGTTCGCGCCGCAGGTAGGCGAGGAAGTCGTGGATCTGCGCATTCAGCTCGAAACGGTTCGGACTCTTGGCCACGGGAACCAGGATATCCAGGCGCACCCAGAGGTCGAGCAGGGCGGTCACGTCGGTGGGCGTGCCCTCCGGCAACTGGCCAGCGAGCTGCACGCGCAGTTCCACCAGGCTCAGGGTGCCGGCATCGAAGCGCTCGCAGAGCGGCTCGAGCAACGTCCAGTGTTCGGCTAGGGCGCGCAGTACGCGCTTGGGATCGATCATCGATTGGCCGGGGTTCGCTGAAAAAAGAGGCGATTGTACTTCAGGTTGCTGGCGGCGATTGAGCTTCAACCGATCAGAGGAGCGACACCCGTCGCGGACTGACGTTTTTTGGCAGATTGCGACTGGCGTCGTGCTATCAGAGACCCGGAAAGCGTCCGAATTCCCCGTGCAAGTGATTGAATTCGCTGGCATGTTTTCTGCGTTAGGAAAACGTCCGCTGTATGACTGCAGGAACCATGAGCTCCGAATCCGCACTTCTCGCCGACGCCCGCTGGGCCGAGCTGGAACGCCAGAACGACCAGTACTGGGACCTCGACGCCATCACCAACCGGCAGGAGGCCATCGACTTCCTGCTGCACTTCGAAAACCGCCTGTGCGTCTATTCGGGCTATGTAGAAAAGCTCTACAGCCGCTACAGCTTCGTGGTGCCCGAAGAGGAACACGGCAGCATCACCATCCTTCCCGACGAGATGGCCTGGCACGACACCTTCCATGAGATTCCCGTCGACGCCGTGCTGCCCACCGGTATCCACATCCTTCCCGGTGAAGTGCTGGGCTCGACCGGCCTCTACCTGAAGATTCCCGGCGAGCATCGACTCAGTGCGTCCCACGAACTGCCCTTCCATGACGGCCTGAGAATGCTGATCCAGCGTTACCAGGCCCGCGGCGAGCAGTTCCTGCCGGTGCTGGCCAAGGGCGACCTGCGCGAGTACGAGGCACGCATGCCATCGCTGCACCTGCATCGCATCGATACGAGCCGCCTGGGACGCAACTCCCGGCTGGAGGTCTCGAACATCAAGGGCGCCATCGCCGATCACCTGATCGGCCTGTTCCGCCAGGGCTGACCTCGGCGTTACCCCATTGTTGCGATGGGTAACAGCTATCCGTCGCCGACTTCCTGACAAGCACCCGCAACTCGACTATGGGTCGGGACGCTTCCCGGCTTGCCTCCTTATAGTGGCTAGAAAGGGGACGAGTCTTCGTCGCTTGCCCATACAAGAACAATCAGGGATGTCGCCATGCGTTCGAATCCGCTGCCCGCCTGGTCGCTGAAGGCCATTCTTCTTGCCGGGGTGTTTTCCACGTCCATCGCCCATGCGCGAATGGAAGAGCTGGCCGACAGCGAACTGTCCAACATCACCGGCCAGGCCTTCATCAACCTGACCACCGATGCCAATGCCGGGATCAATTACACCCGCGTCAACTTCGGGGTGAACGTCGACACCCAGCTGAACATGAAGAAGCTCCAGCTCGGCCAGTACGACGACGCCGTTACCCGGGCGGGGGAAGTCGCCGGTTCGTCCGACATCCTCATCAACAACTTCGCCCTTGGCACCGTGAATGCGGACGGCTCGGTTAACCCATTCCGTATCGCCGATCCCTTCGTCGAACTGGCCTATTCCGGCAACAAGGTGGTGGGTGTGCGCATTGGCTTCGGCGAGGCCAAGGGGGTGTTATCAGGGGATATCCAGAGCCTGACCGGGAACATCCCGGTGCACATCACCGGCACGGCCAAGCCCATCATCGACGAGGCTTCGGGGTTCGATCAGTTCCTCCTGGCGCTGGCCGGTATCAGCGACTCGACCAAGCTGCAGGCCGACGCCACCCTGGTGAACTCCAGCGGCAACGCCGATCCGGTACGCGGTGGCATGGCCGGCCTCACCAATGGCACGGCGCTGAGTTGCGTCAGCGGTTGTAACCTCGGCGGCCTCTCCGACGCTCTGCTCAGCCTGTTCAAGTCCAGCGGTTGCGGCATCCTTTCCCTTAATACCTGCTTCCCGCTCAGCGACTTCAAATCCCTGCCGGTGGGCAACATCAGCAACATGAACACCATGGAGGGCGCGGCGAAGGGCTTCTTCATCTCATTCCAGACCCAGGACCTGGCGTGGAAGGACATGGACCAGAACGCCTTCATGACCGCCCTCAAGGGCGCTTTCATGAACATGCCCAAATACCGCGACGCCAACGGCAACCTGGTATCGCCGATCAATATCGACTTCGAGCAGGCATTCAATGGCATCCCGCGGCAGGACACCTGCCTGGGCACGGCCACCGCGGGGTGCTGAGCATGCGCAGAACCATCGTGATCCTGATGTCGCTGGCCGCCGCCACAGCGCAGGCTGAACTCAAGGCGCTGGATGACGCGGAGCTCTCCAATGTGGACGGTGCCGGAATCGGCTTCGTGCTGGATCAGGTCCTGCTGGACGCCAACAACGCCACCATCACCATCAACGACATCACCAACGCCGCCAAGCAGAACGTCCCCATTGCGGTGAAGGAGTTCTACCTCGGCGCCGCCGGCAGCAACAAAGGCGCTAACCTGAGCCCGGTAACCATTGGTCGGCTCGACCATCCCTTCGCCCTGAACCTGGCCAAGGGCGAAGACATGCGGACCCTGCGCGACGACGGGCAGTGGGTACAGACCACCCCGAGCAATGTCACTGTCCTGGAATTCATGTTTCCCGAGCGGCTGACCGGTGCTGCCGGCCAAGCCTGTATTGGGGGTTTCGCCGGTGCCGGCAACAGCTGCTCCAGCCGGGCCAGCGAAAAGGTCGACCTGGGGATTCGCTTCGATTTCCAGGTGGCGGCCGGACGTACCGACATCCTCAACCTGGACTTCTCCGAACTGGCGATGGATGGCTCTTACCTGCGGTTGTGGGGCGACAGCGGTCGCAACCAGATGGTCGGTGAGGCGCGCGTCAACCTCTTTACCAAGAGCCTGCAGATCATGAGCTGCGCGGCCGGCACCACCGGTTGCACGACCGCCACCGAGCAGCGTGACCGCACCCTCTTCCTCAACAACGCCTACGCCAACATCTCCCTCGGCTATGGCAAGAGCCAGCCGTTGCTGTTCGACGTGAGCAGCAACGGCCAGTTCGTGCTGGAGCTGCCCAACCCGACGGCGTCCGGCACCACCCAGGCGCAGAAAGACGCCCTGGCTGCTGACTTCTACGCCAACGCGCCGCGCACCAACATCGTCATCAACAGCCTCCAGACCGGGAGCGGCAGCTTCAACAGCGGCGGCTACAACTTCGGCTACAACGCCATCCAGGGCCTCAGCATCAATTACCTGAAGGTGACCAGCCATGACCTCTAGGGCGCTCTACCTGGCTACGTTGCTAGTGCTTCCCATGCTGGCCAGAGCTGAACTGCAGGCGCTGGAAGACGCCGACCTGAGCCAGATGAGCGGGCAGGGCGGGGTGTATCTCTCTGGCGAATTCAGCATCAACAAGAACGGTGGCGTGCTCTGGAATACACCGGCGTCCAACAACCCGGCCACATGGACGGCCAACGAGCGCAGCTGCGCCATCGCTGGTGCCGCCACCCCGGAAAGTTGCGGCCTGCGCATCGCCATCCGTTCCGAGGCCAATGGCGGCTGGTATGTGCTGGACAACCTCAAGGGCATCTTCAGCTTCGAGGGCCTGACCTTGAACACCCGACTGATCAACAGCGGTTTCGGCGGCGACGGTGCGGCCTTCAACCAGGATGTCCTGGCCCTCGGCCTGCCTAACGAGATGCGCTTCAAGAACGGCAGCTTCGCCTTCGGCGTGGCCAACCAGGGCGGCTGGCAGAACAAGTCCGGCACCGTCGCCAATGGCGGCAACCCCAGTTACCAGCAGACGAATATTTTCTCGGCGAAGATTGACGGCACCATCCGCATGCAGGGCAGCGTGCTGATTTTCCCGAAGAACTGAGGAACCGCCCATGCGCCCAGCCCCCTTGCTGTTTGGCATGCTCCTCGCCTCCCAGGCCCTGGCCATGGAAGCGCTGGACGACTCCACCATGGCCTCGGTCAGCGGCCAGGGCGGCATCAGCCTGGAAACCTCCAGTCAGGGCTGGTCGGCCAGCAACGTCAGCTACACCCAGGACGGCCGCAGCCTCAACCTGCGGGATGTGAGCAATCGCGCCGCCAATGGCACTACCAGCACGTCCCAGTCGATCCTCGATGTGCAGGATGGCCAGTTGCAGGTCCAGCACAGCGCCAGCCCGCAGGTGCTGGCGGTGAACAACATCGAGATGGAGGGCAGTAGCAAGAGCTTCGGTTCCTTGCGCGCCTTCTACACCCTGGGCGCCACCCTGAAGCTGAAGGGTGGCGGGGCCAGTGGCGTCAGTGGCATCGCGGTGGACGACAGTCGGCTGTCCCTCACCGATGTGACCTTTTACTACCGCGACAATGGCTTCGACCTCATCGTCAAAGGGCTGTCCTTCGACACCTACCTGGACAACGCCTACCTGGACATCGTCAGCGGCAGCACGGGCCAGGAGGTCAAGCTGAACCTGGGGGACGCCCGCTTCGTCGGGACCGTCGGCGGCATCAGCCTCGACCTCGCCCATGGCGACCCCACGGCAACGCCCGCGACGCCCGGCGCGCCAGATCCGCGTGACACCAACGCCAGCCGGAGCTTTGGCAAGCTGAACATGGACTTGCACCTGGGCGGCAGCCTCAGCGTCGCCAGCGGGGGCGCCAGCGGCGAAGGCATCCGCATCCGCCCGGACCTGAACATCGGCAGCAGCCTGTTCCAGTACCAGGACGAAGGCATCCTGCGCGCCGAGAACTTTTCCGGCACCTTGCGCAGCCTCGGTGGCCTGACCATCGACCTGGCCCAGGACGCAGGCAGCAGTTATGCACAGGTGGCCTTCCAGGATCTCAAGCTCAACGCCACCCTGGGCGGCCTGATTATCGGTAACCCGACCAATCAAAAACTCGGCAGCCTGGCCATCGACCTCAACTTCGCCGATGACGGCGCCAAGCAGAACTGGCTCAAGCTGCGCCCGGGCGGCGATCCCAACTCCGGGGCCAAGGGCCTGACCGCCGATATCAGCTGGAACATGGCCAATAGCTCGGTTTCCCTCACCGATAACGGCAACAGCATGTGGTTCAGCGGCCTGCGCACCAACGGCACCGGCCAGCTCACCTTGGACCTGACCAAGAGTTGCGCGGGCGGGGCCGTCACCGGTTGCTACGCCGGCACCCAGAGCGACATGGGCAAGGGCAGCTACAACGGCCATTTCGACGGCTTGCGCCTGGGGCTTTCCAACATCAAGGGCGGCTACAGCTTTGATGGCCTGCGCGTTGGCTCGGCCGATGCGCCGTTGCAGGGCGGCACCGAACTGCTGGTGCTGATGGAAATCTTCCCGGCCTACGACTTCAACCTGAATGGCCAGATCACCCTGCTGCCGGGGGGGAACAGTGGAGAAGGCTTGCGCTACAACGCCGATTTCGTCTTCAGCGACGCCCGCGCCGCCATCACGGTGGATGAAACCGGCAAGGGCCTCTGGCTGGCCGGCACCACCTACGACATGCACTTCCGCGATGGCTCGGTGGACGTGAGCAACAACGGCATCGAACTGCGAAAGGGCACCTACTGGTCGAAGCTGGAGGTCAGCGACCTGCGCTGGGGGGATCGCGCCACCGGCACCAGCCTTGGCCGGTTGGTACTGAAGCGCTTTGAGCTGGGCTCCACGCTGGCGGTGAGCTCCGGTGGTGCGGGCGCCCTGTGCGTCGGCGGCAGCGGCGCCAATGCAGGTGCCTGCTCGGCCAGCGGCGGTCGCTGGGAGGATCGGGGCAATGAAGGGGTGTCGGTGAAATTGAAGAACGTTTTCGTGCGCGATACCGCGATCGAAAGCACCAGCAACGGCGTGGCCACGGACGAGAAGCGCAACCAGATCGTCTGGGAAACCAACCGTGTCAACGGCGTCGCCGGCACCGGTAGTCAACTGGTTGTGGATAACCTCTCCACCTCCGACGGCAACCCCAGCGACCCCAACGCCAACACCTACGGCTTCAACGCCGACCTCAACCTCGACGTTGCCCCGACCAGGGTCTGCACCAACAACGGCGGCAGCTGCACCCCCGTCACCCCCGACCCGCTGGGCTTTGCGGTGAACGGCCGCATCCACTTCAAGGAAATCAACGTCGACCGCCTGCAACACGTCCACCCCTCGGGCGGCGCCGTCACCTCCATGTACGGCATCAAGGTGCAGAACGCGGATATCAGCGCGAACCTGACGGCCACGCCGATCAATTGAGGTCCTGGGAGGCACTCCTACAGTGTTTCTCTGCCCCCGCTCACCAGCCGCCCGCCGACCTTTCCGACCACGGCTTTTCACGCCACAATTCCCTGATCTGGAGCCGTAGCCACAAGCAGTCCGGCACCATCAGCCTGAGCCCCGGCCGCACGTACGGTGGGGTCGTGAGGAGCGAGACATGAGCAGCCAAGATCGCGTCATCATCTTCGACACCACCCTGCGGGACGGCGAGCAGAGCCCCGGCGCTTCCATGACCAAGGAGGAGAAACTGCGCATTGCCAAGGCCCTGGAGCGCATGCGGGTGGACGTGATCGAGGCCGGCTTCGCCATTGCCAGCCCCGGCGACTTCGAGGCGGTCAAGGCCATTGCCGACAGCATCAAGGACAGCACCGTGTGCAGCCTGTCCCGAGCCGTGGATGCCGATATCGACCGCGCCGCCGAAGCCCTGGCCGGCGCCAACTCCGCGCGAATCCACACCTTCATTGCCACCAGCCCCATCCACATGCAGTACAAGCTGCGCATGCAGCCGGACCAGGTGGTGGAGCAGGCCATTCGGGCGGTGACGCGTGCACGCAACCTCTGCGAAGACGTGGAATTCTCCTGCGAAGACGCTGGGCGCTCGGAGATCGATTTCCTCTGTCGCATCATCGAAGCCGCCATCGATGCCGGTGCCCGCACCATCAACATCCCCGATACCGTCGGCTACGCCATTCCGCACCAGTACGCAGAAACCATGCGCCAGCTGCTGCAGCGCATCCCCAATGCCGACAAGGCCGTGTTCTCCGTGCACTGCCACAACGACCTCGGGCTGGCCGTGGCCAACTCCCTGGCCGCCGTTGCCGTAGGTGCCCGCCAGGTGGAATGCACCATCAACGGCCTGGGCGAGCGTGCCGGCAATGCCGCGCTGGAAGAGATCGTCATGGCCATCAAGACCCGCCAGGATGTACTCGGCGTCTACACCAACATCGACACCCCTCACATCCTCAGCACCTCGCGGATGGTCTCTGGCATCACCGGCTTCCCGGTGCAGCCGAACAAGGCCATCGTCGGCGCCAACGCGTTCGCTCATGAGTCAGGCATCCACCAGGACGGCGTGCTCAAGCACCGCGAGACCTACGAGATCATGTCCGCCCAGTCCGTTGGCTGGCACACCAACAAGATGGTGCTGGGCAAGCACTCCGGGCGTAACGCCTTCCGCACCCGCCTGGACGAGCTCGGCATCCAGCTGGGCAGCGAGGCCGACCTGAATGCCGCCTTCGCCCGCTTCAAGGAGCTAGCGGACAAGAAGCACGAGATATTCGACGAAGATCTGCAGGCGCTGGTCTCCGACACCCTTGGCGAGGAGGCGCCGGAGCATTTCAAACTGGTCTACCTGGAGGTCGCCTCCAAGACCGGCGAAGTGCCCCAGGCCAAGCTGGTGCTGTCCATCGACGGCGTGGAGCAGGGCGCCAGCGCCGACGGTTCCGGTCCGGTGGATGCCACCTTCAAGGCCATCGAAAGCCTGGCGACCTCCGAGTCGAGCCTGCAGCTCTATTCGGTCAACGCCATCACCCAGGGGACCGATTCCCAGGGTGAAGTCACCGTCCGCCTGGAAAAAGCCGGACGAATCGTCAACGGAAACGGTGCGGATACCGATATAGTTGTCGCCTCCGCAAAGGCCTACCTCAACGCGCTGAACCTGATGCAGGCCGGCGTGCGCAAGGCTCACCCACAGGTTGCTGACGTTTGATCACAGAACACCGTCGTCGCGCATATCTCGATGCCATGCAGGTAGCCACCTGGCTACCCCGCGTGGCATTGCCCTTTGCCGCGCCCTCCAACCCCGAATTGCTGGCCCTGGCCCCGAAGGTCCCCCTTGAGGACGTTCCAAAGCCAGTTGCCGACGTAACTTCCGAAGCACCCGCAGCGGAGGCCCGCCAGGCGGCGACCGCCGTGCGCGCCAAGATCGAGGTTCCCCGTCCAGGCAGCACTCTGCGCCCGGCCGCCCAGCCCGAACCCGAAGCGGCTGCCGAACCCGAAGCCGCACCGGCCAAGGTGGAAACGCTGCCGCCGCCGCGTTTCTCCCTGCAACTGCTGCGAGCCGGCAACTGCCTGCTTCTGGTGGAATTGCCCACCGGCGAACCCTTCCAGAGCCGCGATCCGGCCTACCTGCTGCTGAAGGACCTCCTGCGCGCCGCCGGACTGCCGGACAGCCCGCAGATCCTCGGCGAACCGGTGCGCTGGCCGCTGCTCAGCCGCGGCAACATGGACCAGGGCCCAGACGCGGCCCGAGACTTCGTTCAGGGCTTCGTCGGCATGCGCGTAGAAGAGCAGGGCAACTGTGCCTGCCTCTGGCTGGTAGGCCTCCCAGCGGTGCGCTTTGCCGGTGAGGTGGATGCCACCGCCTTCAACCGCGAATTGCAGGTTGAAGGCCTGGGCGCCGCCTGGGCACTGCCTGGTCTGGAACTGTTGATGGACGAGCCCGAGCGCAAGGGCGAACTCTGGCAAGCCATGCGCCGTGTGATGCGCCGCTGGAAGAGCACTGAATGACCGACGCTGTTTCCTTCCGCCCGATGACCGAGGCGGATCTCGATGCCGTACTGAAAATTGAGTATGCCGCCTTCAGCCACCCTTGGACTCGCGGTATTTTCACCGACAGCTTGAAGTCCTACGACTGCTGGTTGATGTTCGAGGGCGGTCAGCAGGTTGGCCATGGCGTGATCAACGTCATCGTCGGCGAGGCCCACCTGCTGAACATTACCGTCAAGCCGGAAAGCCAGGGCCGCGGCCTGGGTCTGCGCCTGCTGGAGCGCCTGATGGAGCGCGCCCGCGAGCTGCAGGCCGGCGAATGTTTCCTCGAAGTGCGCGCCAGCAACCAGTCCGCCTACCGCCTGTACGAGCGTTACGGCTTCAATGAAATCGGCCGTCGCCGCGACTACTACCCCGCCGTGGGTGGCCGTGAAGACGCCTTGGTGATGGCCTGCACCTTGATCGATTGAGTCCCGCGCAGGCCATTGCCAAAGCTCCCGGTGCTCCGTAAGGTGCCGCCAGCCAGAAGAGGAGAAGACGCATGAGCGACCTGCAACAGCTGATCGACAACAACGCGCGCTGGGCCGAGAAGATCAAGCAGCAAGATCCGGACTTCTTTGCCAAATTGGCCAAACAGCAGGTGCCGGAGTACCTCTGGATAGGCTGCTCCGATGCCCGCGTGCCAGCCAACGAAATAGTCGGCATGCTGCCTGGCGACCTCTTCGTCCACCGCAACGTGGCCAACGTCGTGCTGCACACCGACCTCAATTGCCTGTCGGTCATCCAGTACGCCGTGGACGTGCTCAAGGTGCGGCACATCCTGGTCACCGGCCACTACGGCTGCGGTGGCGTCCGCGCCGCCATGCGCGACACCCAGTACGGCCTGATCGACGGCTGGCTGCGCACCATCCGCGACCTCTATTACGAGCAGCGCGAGCACCTGGCCACCTTCGCTACTGAAGAGGAACGCGTCGACCGCCTCTGCGAGTTGAACGTCATCCAACAAGTGGCCAACGTCAGCCACACCACCATCGTCCAGAATGCCTGGCACCGGGGCCAGGAGCTTTCCGTACATGGCTGCATCTACGGCATCAAGGACGGTATCTGGAAGAACCTCAACGTCACCGTCAGCGGCATGGAACAACTGCCGCCGCAGTACCGCCTGCGCCCACTCGGACAGAACTGAACCATGACGCAGTACAACAGCCGGGCCGTTGGCCTGGCTTGGCTCGGCCTGCTTGCGGCCAGCGTTTTCTGGGCCGGTAACGCGCTCGTCGCCCGTGCTTTCCACGATGCCATCCCGCCCTTCAGCCTGGCCTTCTGGCGCTGGAGCCTCGCGCTGGCCATTCTCCTGCCCTTCGTAGCCCGTCCCATGTGGGAGCACCGCAGCGCCCTGCGCTACGCCGGGTGGCGTCTGCTGGTCGTGGCAGCCTTGGGTATCAGCACCTACAGCGTGTTGCTCTACTTTGCTGCGCGCACGACGGTGGCCATCAACCTCACGCTGCTCAACACTTGCCTACCGCTTGCAACTTTTATCGGCGCTGGCGTCCTGCTCAACGAATGGCCACCCCGACGCGCGTGGCTCGGCATGGCGGTGGCGACCGTCGGCCTGCTGGTGCTGATCGCCCAGGGGCGGCTGGAGCAACTGGCCGCCCTGTCGTTCAACCCGGGCGACCTCATCATGTTGCTCGCCGTGGTCGACTGGGCCCTCTACACCCTGCTGCTGCGCCGCTGGAACAGCTACTTCAAGCTGCCGCCGCTGGTGCTCCTGGGGGCGTTGGTGGCGTGCGGCGTGCCCATGCTGCTGCCGTTCTACTTGCTGGAGCTCGCCAGCGGGCAGCGCTTCGAACTCTCCACGGAAAACCTCGCTGCCATCGCCTACACCGGCGTTGCTGCCTCGCTGCTGGCCTACCTGCTTTGGAACCAGGGCATCCGCGTACTGGGGGTGGCCAAGGCTGTGCTCACCAACTACCTGATGCCAGTGTTCACTGCGTTGCTGGGCTACCTGCTGTTGGGTGAGGGGTTGCAGGCTTACCATTGGTTCGGTGGGGCGTTGATTTTTGCCGGCCTGCTGCTGGCGACACGTCCGTCGTTGAGGTGAGCCCAATGCACGCGCAAGTTGTCTTCCCAGGGCCGACTGGGCTGCTCCAGCGTTGCGGCAACCCCGTCGCAGGCAGCTCTGCAGAGCCGTGAGGCCGGCATCCTCTGCGCCGCGTCGTCGCCACCAAGCAGCGAGT
The DNA here is from genome assembly GCF_029871195.1 of Pseudomonas sp. BN415. Taxonomy (NCBI): domain Bacteria; kingdom Pseudomonadati; phylum Pseudomonadota; class Gammaproteobacteria; order Pseudomonadales; family Pseudomonadaceae; genus Pseudomonas; species Pseudomonas sp. BN415. Next base: position 3,407 of record NZ_SSOK01000050.1, on the reverse strand, counting down.
GGCCGGCTACCACTGTCAGTAACCCACTCTCGCCAAACGGCTGGATATCGCCGTGGAGAACGTCCTGCTGGGCGAGTGGCGGGTGGACTTCGGCTTCGAAACTATTCGCGTCAGCGGCGACCCAGCATCGCCCTGAACACTTGCACTGCCCGCCAGGACCGGCTCTGTTTAAGAGCAAGAAGCTCCGCCTCCGCCTGGTTGGCACGTTGCTGCTCGGCTGCTAACGCGTTCTCCAGCTCCCCGACCGGAAAGCTGAAATGGTGGCCGTAGCACAGCTTGAATTCATCCAGAAAACTCGGCGGTGTTTCAAAAGCGCCGATCAGGTTCAGATGCTCTTCCGCCAGATAGAAGCTGTTGAGCCCGTCAAACTGAATGAAGCGATAGGACGCTTCCGTGAGGATTCGCTCCCACGTGGGGGACCTGTCGAACGGTGTTTCCACAAGAACGATCCATGGCCGCCACTTGCTGAAATCCATGCCACGCAAGACGGACTCCTCGTGGCCTTCGACATCGATCTTCAGAAAGTGAATGGTCTCTGGAGCGTGCTCTTCGCATATCGAGCGCAGCGTTCTGGATTTAATGACTTTGCTTTGTACGTCGTAGCCGGCATCTTTGTGCGTTCTCGCCAAATCGGCATCCAGCGTCGACAGCCCGGTTCCAGGTATGTCGTAAAAGGTGAGTTCCTTTTCGCTGTCGCCCGCCGCGCAGCGCAGATTTATATCATTGGGCCTGTGCTCGCACAGAGCATCGTGAAACGCCTGGGCCGGCTCAATGTTTATTCCTCGCCAGCCGCGCTCGTAAAACGCACGCGTTACTGAGTCAACTGAGGGATCGTTGGCGCCAACATCAATATAAAACCCATTTTCAAAGAACTTCAGCGCACGCCACAGCCTGATGTCTTCGAAATTCTGCGCATAAGAAATGAACGTCATTGATGCTCCGTGCGGGATACTGGTTTTTATCTGTCTTTTATCTGGGCCAACGTCGTAGCTCGCGGTAAAACTCACCAGGCATCCCAGGTGAAAAATCCGACGGCATCACGCGCTCATTGTTACCGGAACTGGCGAGTCCGAAGCCCTGCAGTCGGGGCAATGAAAGGGTTCGTAAGGCTCTCACCGCCTGCGTGGCCGAGCCATGGCGAACAATACCGACACGAGGTTGCCTGAACAAATACAGTTGCCAATCCCTGCGGCACCAGGCCGCCCTCGTCGGCAAGAACCAGCTCTGTCGCTTGCGGTTGTCTCTCCGGTTGGCGCTGGGCGCAGCTAAGGCCAACAGCCACACGTTACTCAAAAGAGAACCCCGCCAGGGCGGGGTTCTCGATAGTCAGCTTGAATCAATCGCTACCGGCCCTGGCGGAGCCTTCTCCACCAGGACCAACATCCTTTTAGGCGCCCGGAGTTCGAGCCGTGCCGAGCCATTCACAATCGGCCCAATCACGATCTCGATTCCCTCCACCTTCAACATCGCCATCAACACTGATTCGCTGACTCCTTCCAGAACCCTCAGTGTCAGAACATCACCTTCCCTGCGTTCACCAACATGAATTTGCATGTGGATTGCCTCGCATGGATGACTTTGCAAGGTCATCACGAAGCGTGAAGGTGGTCCATGTGGCCAAGAGTGAATCGGAATACTCCTACGCAAGTGTTCGTCGATGCTGATACTGATCAGGTTCCCATGGCTAGCATCACGATTCGCAACCTGGATGATGCCTTGAAGGCACTGCTTCGCGTCGTTGCGGCCAGTCATGGTCGGTCGATGGAGGAAGAGGTCCGGGTGATCCTCTCCCAAGCTCTCGCTCTGCAGGAAAAGCGTGGTGGATTGGGTAGCCGGATTCATAGCCGTTTTGCGGCTTTGGGCGGCGCAGACATCGAACTACCTGAGCGCAAGACCAAGGCCCGTGCAGCGGACTTTGATGAATGATCCTGCTCGACACCAATGTGCTGTCCGAGCTGATGCGCGCGAAGCCCGACCCGAATGTCATCGCTTGGGTGGACGCTCAGGAAAGCAGTGACCTGGTCATCTGTTCCATCACTGTCGCGGAGATTCTCTACGGCGTTGCGCAAATGCCTGACGGTAAGCATAAGGACGCGCTGTACGCAGTTGCGACCGCCATGTTCGATGAGGATTTCGCAGGCAATATCCTGCCCTTCGAAGTAGATGCCGCTATGCATTACCCCGATCTGGTCGCGGCCAGTGAAGAAAGGGGGAAAATAGCCGACATGGCCGATGGGCAGATTGCGGCGATTGCCCGACTCCATGGAGCGCGGATCGTTACTCGAAACGTCCGTCACTTCGAAGCGTTTGGAATTCCCCTGGTTAATCCCTGGAACGAGTAGAAATCTGCTGAGGATGAGTGGCTTGCTATATGCCCGCGATCGACCTCAGTACCGTGGGATGTTGCGTCCTGAGGTTGTCTCTCTGGTGGAGCAGGGCGACATCGTCGAATTTGCGGGGCACCAGTGGCACGCCGGGCGTGTAGGTCGCGATTCGGGCTATCAGTACAAGCTGCAGAACGCCGACCTCGGCTTCGTCCTCCTGCTGAAGAACTTCAACGTGAAGATCGACGTGATCGGCGCCCACATGAAGTTCGAAGTGAGCCCGCTCGCCATCCAGTCGTGCACGCCCGAGGTCCTGCAGGAGTGGATGGACCGCTTCGTCAAGGCAGCCATGCAACATGTCGAGCCCAACCAGTGCGCTGTCCACCTCGCCCTGGACGTGCAGGGCTGGAACCCGCCTGCCGATCTGATCGACCGCCTGCAATGCCGCGCCCGTACCCGCCGCGACCTCTCCGGCATCAAGGAAGTCCACTACGACGGGGAAGCCGTCTCCTATGGCCGTGGCCAGTCCTTCCTGTTCGGTTCTGCGTCAGGCATACAGCTCGCCATCTACAACAAGTCCTTGCAGGCCTGGAGCATCGACAAGCTCGACTACTGGCGTTCGGTCTGGTCCGGCATGGACAACCCGTTCAATTCCGACGACGACCAGAACTACGACCCCGAAGCACCTGTCTGGCGGATCGAGCTGCGCTATCACCACTCCATCGTCCAGCAGTTCGCTGACGGCTCGGCCGATATGCAGACGGGCGCCATGATCGACAACCGCACCTTTGCCGAGCTGGCCGGCCATCTCGACGGGCTGTTTCAGTACGGCCTGGAGTCTTTCCGCCTGTGTTCCAGCAAGGGCGTGCTCGATGCCTTCTGGACCCTCATGCGCCAGGACGTGAAGGTGTCTATCCCGGCTGAATCGCTGGCCGGACGCACCCACTACAAACGCCACTTCAAGACCTCCCAGGGCTTCACCGGCAAGAACGTGGAGCTGTTCCTGGGAAACTTCATCAGCCTGCTCGCACGGGAGCGTGTAGGCGCGGAAAAGGCCTTCGCCAGCCTCAGGGAGTGGGTGTG
>NZ_SSOK01000049.1:0-14395 GCF_029871195.1 Pseudomonas sp. BN415 | reverse complement strand
CCGCCCAGCTCGAAGAAGTTGTCCTCGGCGCCGACCTGCTCCACGCCCAGCACCGCTTGCCAGATGCCGGCCAGCAGGGGTTCCAGCGGCCCTTGCGGCGCGACGAACAGCCGCGCTTCCAGTTCCGGCTCCGGCAACGCCTTGCGGTCCAGCTTGCGGTTCGGCGTCAGCGGCATGGCCTCCAGGCGCATCAGCCGCGCCGGCACCATGTAGTCCGGCAGCTGGGCCTGCAGCCGCTCGCGCAGGCGGCCGAGCAGTTCGTCGCCGCCCTCGGCCACCACGTAGCCCACCAGCTGCTGTTGCCGCGCCACCACTGCCGCTTCGCGTACCGCCGGGTCGGCCAGCAGGCAGGCCTCGATCTCGCCCAGTTCGATGCGGAAGCCGCGAACCTTCACCTGCTGGTCGATCCGCCCCAGGTACTCCAGGGCGCCATCGGCCCGCCGGCGCACCAGGTCGCCGGTGCGGTACAGGCGTTCGCCGCGGCCGTAGGGGTCGGCGACGAAGCGTTCGGCGGTCAGCCCCGGACGCTCGTGGTAGCCCCGCGCCAGGCCTTCGCCGCCGATGTACAGCTCACCGGCCACCCCGAGCGGCAGCGGTTCCAGATCCTCGTCCAGCACGTGCAGCGCGGTGTTGGCCAGCGCTTCGCCGAGGAACGCCTGCGGCTGCTGCTCGTCGAGGCGGCAGCGCGCCGACCACACGGTGGTTTCGGTCGGGCCGTAGAGGTTCCACAGCTCGCCGGCCACCCCGACCAGGGTGCGCGCCAGGTCCGCCGGCAGCGCCTCGCCACCACAGAGCACCTGCCGCCCGGCCAGTTCCGGCAGGCGCGGATGCTCGGCCAGCAAGCGCCAGGTCGACGGCGTGGCCTGGATGGCGCTGACGCCCTGCTGGGCGATCTGCTCCCAGAGGCGCTCCGGATCGCGGGCGGTGTCGCGGTCCACCAGCACCACGCTGGCGCCACTCACCAGCGGCAGGTACAGCTCCAGCGCGGCGATGTCGAAGGACAGCGAGGTCAGCGCCAGCATCCGGCCCTCCTCCGCCAGCCCCGGCGCGGCGGCCATGCTGGCGAGGAAGTTGCCGAGCCCGGCGCGGCGCACCGCTACGCCTTTCGGCTTGCCGGTGGAGCCGGAGGTGTAGATCACATAGGCCAGGTGCTCGCCCGTGGCCAAGGGTGCCGGGTTGGATTCGGCGCCGTCGTCATTCGATTGATCCAGCCACCAGCATTCGGCGTCGGTGCCCAACGCGTGGAGTTCGTCGCGCAACGACGACTGGCTGAGCAGCAGCGGCGCACGGCTGTCCGCCAGCATGTGGCGAAGGCGTTCGGCGGGGAACTCGGGGTCCAGCGGCACGTAGGCGCCACCGGCCTTGAGCACCGCCAGCAGCGCCACCAGCAGCTGCGGGCCGCGCTCCAGGCAGACCGCCACCCGCACCTCCGGGCCGATGCCGGCCGCCTGCAGGCGGTGGGCCAGTTGGTTGGCGCGGCGGTTCAGCTCGGCATAGGACAGGCGCAGGCCTTCCTGGCGCAGGGCGATAGCCTGCGGCGCGCGCGCCACCTGGGCTTCGAAGCGCTGCACCAGGTCGAACTGCGCTTCGTCAGCCCCCCGGGCGGCACCGGCCGCCAGCAACGCCGTGCGCTCGTCGGCGGCCAGCAGCGGCACACGACCCACCGCCTGCTCCGGTTCGGCCAGCAGCGCCGCCAGCAGGCGCATGAAATGCCCGGCCAGGCGCTCGATGCTGGCGCGTTCGAACAGGTCGCTGGCGTAGTTGAAGGTGCAGTCGAAGCGCTGCTCGCCGCGCTGGTCGACGAACAGCCCCAGGTCGAACTGGGCGCTATGGCGATCGTCCGGCAGGCTCGACAGACTCAGGCCCGGCAATTGTTCCTGCAGGGCAACGTCATGGCGTTGCAGGCTGAATAGCACCTGAAACAGCGGGTTGTGGCTGAGGCTGCGTTCCGGCTGCAGGGCCTCCACCAATTGCTCGAACGGCAGGTCCTGATGCGCCTGGGCGGCCAGCACCGTGTCGCGCACTTGCCGCAGCAGGCCGTTGAAGGATTGCGCCGGGTCCAGCCGCGTGCGCAGTACCTGGGTGTTGACGAACAGGCCGATCAGCCCTTCGCACTCGCCGCGCTGACGGTTGGCCACCGGCACCCCGACGCAGAGGTCGTCCTGGCGGCTGTAGCGTTGCAACAGCACATTGAAGGCGGCGAACAGCAGCATGAACGGCGTTGTCTGGCGTGCCTGGGCCAGGCGCACCAACCCCGCTGCCAGCTCCGCAGGCACCTCCAGGCCGAAACTCTCGCCGCGGTAGCTCTGCTGCGCCGGGCGCGAGTGATCGGTGGGCAGTTCGAGGATGCGCGGGGCATCGCCGAGCTGCTCCTGCCAATAGGCGAGCTGGCGCTCGCCCTCCCCGCCCGCCAGCCAGTCCCGTTGCCACAGGGCGTAGTCGGCGTACTGGATCGGCAGCTCCGCCAGCGCGGCACCGCTGGGCTCGCGCTCAGCGGCGTAAAGCTCACCCAGCTCGCGGACCAGGATGTCCATGGACCAGCCGTCGCCGACCATGTGGTGCAGGGTCAGCAGCAGGTGATGACGCTCGTCCTCCAGACGCAGCAGGCGGGTGCGCAGCAGCGGTCCGTGGATCAGGTCGAACGGCGCTCGAGCCTCGGCAGCGCGCAGCGCGTCGGCCTCGCCATCCGGATCGGTCTCGGCGCGCAGGTCGCTGAAGGCCAGGGTGAAACCGGTCGCCGGCAGGATGCACTGCCACACCTCGCCATCCTCGCTGGGGAAGCAGGTGCGCAGGGCCTCATGGCGCGCCAGCAGGCGGGCGAAGGCGCGCTCCAGCGCCAGGCGGTCAAGCGCGCCATCCAGGCGCAGCGCCAACGGCATATTGTAGGCAGCGCTCGCCGGGGCCAGCTGCCAGAGGAACCACATGCGCTGCTGCGCGAACGACAGCGGCAGGCGCGCCGGACGCTCCCGGCGCACCGGGCCCGCGTCCTGTTCATTGACACTGCGCTCGAGGGCCTGGGCCAGGCCGGCCACATTCGGCGTGTCGAACAGCGCCCGCAGCGGCAATTCGACGCCGAACGCCTCGCGCACCCGCGAAACAATGCGTACCGCCAGCAGCGAATGGCCGCCCACTTCGAAGAAGTCGTCGTCGCGGCCAACCCGCTCGACGCCCAGCACGTCCGCCCAGATCGCCGCCAGGCGTTCTTCCTGATCGCCGCGCGGCGCGCTGTAGCTGCGTGCCTGCCAGTGCGGCGCCGGCAGCGCCTTACGATCGAGCTTGCCGTTGGGGCTCAGCGGCATGCTGTCGAGGTAGAGCAACTGGGCCGGGACCATGTAGTCCGGCAGTTGTCCGCGCAGGCTCTCGCGCAGTTCATCGAGCAGCGCCTGCGAGTCCGCCAGCGGGGTATCCGGGGTGACATAGCCTACCAGTTGGGCGCCGCCCTGCCCCTGCCACGCAACCACCACGGCTTCGCGAACACGCGGATGCTCCAGCAGCCGCGCCTCGATCTCTCCCAGCTCGATGCGCAGGCCACGCAGCTTGACCTGGTGGTCGATGCGGCCGACGTAATCGATCACGCCATCGGGGCGCCAGCGCACCAGGTCGCCGGTGCGGTACATGCGATCGCCCGGGGCGCCGAAGGGGTCGGCGACGAAGCGCTCGGCGGTCAGGCCCGGGCGGCCCAGGTAACCACGCGCCAGGTTGATGCCGGCGATGTACAGCTCGCCGGCAACGCCAACCGGCACCGGTTGCAGATGGCCGTCGAGGATCATCAGGCGGGTGTTGGCGATGGGGCGGCCAATGGGCACCGAGTGCCGGCCCGGCTCGTCGATGCACTGCCAGTAGCTGACGTCGATGGCTGCCTCGGTCGGACCATAGAGGTTGTGCAGCCCGGCGTCGTGCTGTGCCTGGAACTGCTGCTGCAGCTCGTGGGGCAATGCCTCGCCGCTGCATATCACCCGGCGCAGGCTGGTGCAGGCCGGCAGTTCGCCGGCGGCGATGAAGGCCTGCAGCATGGAGGGTACGAAGTGCAGGGTGGTGATGCCCTGCTCGACTATGGTCCTGCGCAGGCGCGTCGGGTCGCGGTGGGCACCTGGCTCGGCCATCACCAGCGCAGCGCCGGTGATCCAGGGCCAGAAGAATTCCCAGACCGAAACGTCGAAGCTGAACGGCGTCTTCTGCAGAACACGGTCGGCACCGTCCAGGCGGTACTGCTCCTGCATCCACTGCAGGCGGTTGAGCAGGCCGGCGTGGTGGTTGCCCACGCCCTTGGGCCGGCCGGTGGAGCCGGAGGTATAGATGCAGTAGGCGAGGCTGCGCGGCGGGTAGTCGATGGCCGGCGCCTGCTCCGGCTGGCCGTCGGTTTGCGCCCAGTCGCGGTCCAGGCACCAGACCGGCGCGCTGCACGGCGGCAGGCGATCGAGCAAGGCTTCCTGGGTGAGCAGCAGCGGTACGCAGCTGTCTTCCAGCATGAAGGCCAGGCGGTCAGCCGGGTAATCCGGGTCAAGCGGCAGGTAGGCGCCGCCAGCCTTGACGATGGCGAGCAGCGCGATAGCCAGCTCCACCGACCGCTCGGCGAACACCCCGACCCGCACATCGCAACCCACACCCTGGCTGCGCAGCCAATGGGCCAGGCGGTTGGCCCGCGCCTCCAGCTGCGCATAGGTGAAGCTGCGCTCGCCGTTGACCAGGGCGCAGGCCTCGGGCGTGCGTTCGGCCTGGCGGCGGATCAGCTCGGGCAGCATCGGCAGATGGCTGTAGTCCTGCTCGGTGGCATTCCAGCCGTCCAGCAGTTGCTGGCGCTCCTCGGCGGCCAGCACTGGCAGGCGATCCAGCGCCTCGTTCGGCGCATCGGCGATGGCCTGCAGCAGCCGGAGGAAATGCCCGGAGAGGCGCGCAATACTCTCGCGCTCGAACAGGTCGGTGGCGTAGCCGAAGCTGCCCAGCAACTGGCCGTCCGCGCATTCGCGGGTATCCAGCACCAGGTCGAACTGGGTGCTGCGGCGGATGCCGTCCAGCGCCTCGACTTCCAGCCCCGGCAGGTCGAGGGCCTCCAGGCTGCCCACCCGGTCATGGTTGAACAGTACCTGGAACAGCGGGTTGTGGCTGAGGCTGCGCTGCGGTTGCAGGGCCTCGACCAGTTGCTCGAACGGCAAGTCCTGGTTCGCCTGGGCGTCCAGCACGCCGTTGCGGGTCGCCGCCAGCAGCTCGCTGAAGGAGCGGTCGCCGTCGATCAGGCAGCGCAGCACCTGGGTGTTGACGAAGAAGCCCACCAGGCCCTCGGTCTCTTCCTGCTGGCGGCCACCGATGGACAGGCCGATGCGCAGGTCGCGCTGGCCGCTGTAGCGATAGAGCAGCGTGCCGAAGGTTGCCAGCAGCAGCATGAACAGCGAGCAGCCCTGCTCCAGGGCCAGGCGTTGCAGCTTATCCGCCAACTGCGGCGGCACGGCGAAGTCCAGGCTGTCGCCACGGAAGCTCTGTTGCGCCGGACGCGGGTGGTCCAGGGGCAGCTCCAGCAGAGGGTGTTCGCTACACAGGTGTTGCTTCCAGTAGGCCAACTGGCGCTCGCACTCGCCGCTGTCCAGCCACTGGCGCTGCCAGACGGCGAAGTCGGCGTACTGGATCGGCAAGGACGGCAGCTCGGCCGATGCGCCATTCAACAGGGCGCGATAGTAGGCGGCGAATTCGTCCAGCAGCAGCTTCACCGAAGCGCCGTCGGCAATGATGTGGTGCAGGCTGAGCTGCAGCACCTGCTCGTCGTCGGCCAGGTGCAGCAGGCAGACGCGCATAAGCGGGCCGCCGGCGAGGTCGAAGGTGCGGGCGCCCTCCGCGGCCACCCGCTCCGCCAGCCACACCTCGCGTTCTGCCACGGGCAGGTGGTCCAGGCGGACTTCGCCGAATGCCAGGGGCATGCCCTCGATCACCCGCTGGCGGACCTGCTGACCGTCGTCCTCGAATACCGTACGCAGCGCCGGGTGGCGTTCCTGCAGCTGGGCGAAGGCACCGCGCAGGGCCTCGACCACCGGGCGGCCGCGCAGGCGCAGGCCACCGGAGATGTTGTAGGCGGCGCTGTCCGGCGCCAGTTTCCAGAGGAACCACAGGCGCTGCTGGTTGAAGGACAGCGGCGCGCCCTCGGGGTGCTGCAGCGCGCGCAGGGGCGGCGCACCGGCACCCGCACCGCCCTGCTCCAGCGCTACCGCCAGGTCGCGTAGCTGCGGCGTGTCGAACAGTTGGCGCACCGGCACTTCAATGCCGAGGCGCTTCTTCAGCCGCGCGACCACTTGAACGGCCATCAGCGAATGGCCGCCCAGCTCGAAGAAATGGTCCAGCGCGCCGACCTGCGGCAGGCCGAGCACCTCGGACCAGATTTCCGCCAGCAGGCGCTCGTTGTCGGTGGCGGGAGCCTGGTAGCCCTCGCTGTCCATCTGCCAGACCGGCTCCGGCAGCTGATTGCGGTCCAGCTTGCCGTTGGCGTTGCGCGGCAATACCGGCAGCACCAGGATGCGCGCCGGCACCATGTAGTCTGGCAGTTGTTCGCGGAGGCTGTCGCGCAACTCCGCGCCCAGGCGCTCGTCATCGGCGGCGACGTACGCCACCAGCTGTTTGCCGGTGAGGGTTTCCCGCGCCACCACCAGGGCCTCGCGTACGCGCGCATCGGCACGCAGGCGCGCTTCGATCTCGCCCGGTTCGATACGGAAGCCACGTACCTTGATCTGGTGGTCGACGCGGCCGAGGTAGTCCAGGGTGCCGTCGGCCCGCTGGCGCACCAGGTCGCCGGTGCGATACAGGCGGCCGCCCGGCACCCCGAAGGGGTCGGCGACGAAACGTTCGGCCGTCAGGCCCGGGCGCTGGAAGTAACCGCGTGCCAAACCGTCGCCGCCCAGGTAGAGCTCGCCGCAGACGCCGGTGGGGACCGGGTTCAGGTCGCCGTCGAGCACCCACACGCTGCGGACACCGACGCGCTGGCCAATGGGCGCGTAGGCCGCCTGGCAGCTGTCCTCGGGACCGGCCTTCCAGATCATCGGGGTGACCACGGTCTCGGTCGGGCCATAACCGTTGATGATCCAGCGCGGACGCAGCACACGCTTGACCTGCTCGAAGCTGGCATGGGGCACGGCGTCGCCGCCGAAGCAGTAGACCCGTACCGGCGGCACATCGTCGCGGCCCTCGGCGTGCTCGGCGATCTGCTGCAGGTAGGCCGGCGGGAAGGCTGCCACGGTCACGTCGTAGCGGCCCATGGCGACGTAGGTCTGCTCCGGCGTCCACAGGCTGTCGTCACGCAGCACCAGGCTGGCGCCGTGGGTGAGGGCGGTCAGCCAGCGCTCGTGGGCGCCGTCGAAGGCGAAGGACATGAAATGCAGTTCGCGGTCGGCCGGCTCCATTTCGTAGAGCGCGCCGATGGTCCGGCAGTGCATGGCCAACGGGCCATGGGCCACCGCCACGCCCTTGGGCAGGCCGGTGGAGCCGGAGGTGTAGATCAGGTAGGCCAGGTTGCCCGGATGCGGGGTGACCGCCGGCGCCTGTTGCGGCTCGCCGCTGAGGTCCAGCAGGTCCAGGTCCAGGCGCCGGACACCGTCAGGCAATGCTGGGCGGCGAAGGTCGCGGCTGTCGCCGATCAGCCAGGCGAGGCCCGCGTCGCGCATCTGGTAGGCGAGGCGCTCCTCGGGGTAATCCAGGTCCAGGGGCACATAGGCCGCTCCGGTCTTGAATACCGCCAGCAGGGCGATCACCAGCTCCGGCGAGCGCGGCAGGCCGACGCCGACGCGGCACTCCGCTCCCACACCCGATTTGTGCAAGTGCCAGGCCAGTTGATTCGCGCGCCGGTCCAGCTCGGCGAAGCTCAGTACCCGCTCGCCGCAGCGTACTGCCGGGGCGTCAGGGGTGCGCGCCGCCCAGTCGGCGATGCGCTGGTGTACCAGGCGCTCTTCCACGGCTTCGGCCGGCAGTGCGTTCCAGTCCTGCAATTGCTGCCAGGCCGCCTGCTGGTGGAGTTCGAAGTCGCAGATGCGCGCTTCGGGGCGCTCGGCGATCTGTTCCAGCAGCGCCTCGAAATGCGCCCGCCAGCGGTCGATGCTGGCCGGCGCGAACAGATCGGTGGCATAGCTGATTTCGCAGAACAGCCGGCCGCTGGAGTCTTCGGCGGTGTCCAGCGCCAGGTCGCAATCCACCGCGCGCATCACCGGTGGCAGGGATTCCATACGCAGGCCTTCCAGGTCCTCCAGCGCGGCGCTGTCGTACCACTGGTGGTTGTAGATCACCTGGAACAGCGGGTTGTGGCTGAGACTGCGACGGGGCGCCAGGGCCTCCACCAGTTGCTCGAAGGGCAGGTCCTGGTTCGCCTGGGCATCCAGCGCGCCCTGGCGGACGCGGGCCAGCAACTCCTGGAACGGCTCGCGCCCATCCAGCTCGTCGCGCATCACCAGGGTGTTGACGAAGAAGCCGATGAGCCGCTCGCTCTCGCCATTGCCACGGCCGGCGATGGGCACGCCGACCCGTAGGTCGCCCTGGCCGGTATAGCGGTACAGCTGCACCTTGAACGCTGCGAGCAGCAGCATGAACAGCGTCGCGCCCCGCGCCTGGGCGACCTTGCGCAGGCGTCCGGCCAGTTCGCCGGGAATCTCGAAACCGAGCACCGCACCCTGGCCGCTGGACCGTGCCGGACGCTGGTGATCGAACGGCAGCTCAAGCGACGGCGCTTCGCCTGCCAGGCACTGCAACCAGTATTCGAGCTGGCGTTCGCCCTCCCCGGCCTCCAGCAGTTTGCGCTGCCAGGCCGCACAATCGGCATATTGCGCCGGCAGCTCCGCCAGCTCGGCGGCGACGCCGCGGCAATGGGCGCTGTACAAGCGGTTGAACTCGTCCACCAGCAGGTTCATCGACCAGCCGTCGGCGGCGATGTGGTGCATGCCCAGCAGCAAGAGGTGCTCGTCCGCCTGCAGGCGCAGCACGGCGACCCGCAGCAGCGGGCCGTTGGCCAGGTCATAGGGGGTGGCGGCACTTGCCAATTGGAGCGCGTGGGAGCGGCTCGCGCGCGCCTCGGGCGCCAGGCCGGAGAGGTCCTCAAAGGCCACTTCCAGTTCGGCCTGGGGATCGATCACCAGGCGGGGCTGCCCTTCCACCTCGTGGAAGCGGCTGCGCAGGTTCTCGTGGCGCGCGAGGATGTCGCGGAACGCTCGCGTCAGGGCCTCGCGGTCCAGGGCGCCGGTCAGGCGCACGGCGCGATGCAGGTTGTAGGTCGCGGCCTGGGGGTCGAGCTTCCAGATGAACCACTGGCGGCTCTGGGCGGCGGACAGCTCCAGCGGGCCGCTGCGAGGCAGGCGCGGCACCGGCAGGCGACGCAGGTTGACGCCGGCAGTGGCCAGCTTGGCGAGGAACAGGCGCTGCTTGTCCTCCGGCAACTGCGCCAGGCGCGCGCCGATGGCCTGCAGCTCGCGGTCCTGCGCCGCTACCTTGGGGTCGAGGACGCTATTCATTCAGCCTGCTCCAGCTCTTGCAAAAGGTCGTTCATGAAATCCAGTTCCAACAGGTCGTCGGCGGCCGGCCGCGCGCCCTCCAGCTGCGCCGCCAGGGCGCCGATGCTGGGGTGCTCGAAGACCGCGCGCAGCGGCAGCTCGACGGAAAACTCATCGCGAATCCGCGACACCAGCCGGGTCAGCAACAGCGAGTGGCCGCCCAGTTCGAAGAAGTCATCGGTGGTCCCGACCCGCTCCAGGCCCAGCACCTCGCACCAGATCGCCGCGAGCCGGCGTTCCTGCCCGGTGGTCGGCTCGACATGGGCGCGGGCCTGCCAGTCCGGCGCCGGCAGCGCCTTGCGGTCGAGCTTGCCGTTGGGTGTCTGCGGCATCCGCGCCAGCACCACCACCTGGGCCGGGACCATGTAGTCCGGCAGGGCGGCCTGGAGCTGCTGCTTCAGGTGCGCGGCCAGCTCCGGCGCGGCATCCGCCTCGGCATAGCCCACCAGCACCGGGCCTGCGGGACCAGGGCGCGCCACCACGGCGGCCTCGCGGACGCCGTCGCACCGGCGCAGGCAGGCTTCGATCTCGCCCAGCTCGATGCGGTAGCCACGAATCTTCACCTGCTGGTCGATGCGCCCGATGTACTCCAGGGCATCGCCGCACCAGCGCACCAGGTCGCCGGTGCGGTAGAGGCGCTCGCCCGCCTCGCCGAAGGGGTCGGCGACGAAGCGTTCCGCGGTGAGCCCCGGACGGCGGTGATACCCGCGCGCCAGGCCGACACCGCCGATGTACAGCTCACCGGCCACGCCCTCGGGCACAGGTTCCAGGCATTCGTCCAGTACGTGCAGCGCGGTGCCGGCGATGGCCTCGCCCAGGTTGATCTGCAGGGGGTCCGCGACCAGGCGCCTGCGCGCCGACCAGATGGTGGTTTCGGTCGGCCCGTAGAGGTTCCAGAGCTCGCCGACCACACCGAGTAGGCGTGCCGCCAGATCGCCGGCCAGGGCCTCGCCGCCACACAGCGCGCGCAGGCCCCGGAGGCCGGCGAACGCCGGGTGCTCGCTGAGCATGCGCCAGGTGGACGGCGTGGCCTGGACGCAGCCGACACCGCGCTCGCCGATGTACTGCAGCAAGCCGCCGGCATCACGCGCCAGGGTGCGCTCGGCCATTACCACGGTGGCGCCTTGCAGCAGGGGCAGGTAGAGCTCGAGGGCGGCGATGTCGAAGGACAGCGAGGTCAGCGCCAGGACCCGCTCCCCGGCTGCCAGGCCAGGTGCCTCGGCCATGCTCAGGAGGAAGTTGGCCAGGGCGCCGTGGCGCACCGCCACGCCCTTGGGCAGGCCGGTGGAGCCGGAGGTGTAGATCACGTAGGCCAGGTGTTCCGGGTCCACTGTCGGCAGCGGCGCTGCGTTGTCGTAGCCAGCCGGCGGTTCCAGTTGGTCCAGGCACCAGCGCTGTTGGCCGGACGTCGCCGGCGGCAGCTGGTCCAGTAGCGCGCTGTCCGTCAGCAGCAGCTTCGCGCCGCTGTCGTCGAGCATGTGGCGCAGGCGATCGGCCGGGAACTCGGGGTCCAGCGGCACATAGGCGCCGCCGGCCTTGAGCACCGCCAGCAGGGAGACCAGCAGCTGGCAATCCCGCTCCAGGCACACCGCGACCAGTGAGTCCGGGCCCACACCGTTGGCCAGCAGGTGACGGGCCAGGCGCGTGGATTCGGCGTCCAGGCTGGCGTAGTCGAGCTCGCGGGCGGCATCGCAAACCGCCGGCAGGGTCGGGGTGCGACGCGCCTGTTCGGCGAACAGGCCAGGGAGGCACAGACCGGCACCACGGGCTGGAGTCTGCCGGCCGCGCGCGATGGCCTGCGCCCGCTGCACGGCCGGGACCATGGCGAGCTCGCCGAGACGACGGTTCGGGTTGCCGGGCAGCGCGCGCAGCAGCTCGCCCAGGTGCCCGGCCAGCTGCACCAGGGTCGCCTCGGCGAAGGATTCGGCGTGGGCGGCGAGCGCCAGGTGCAGGCCTTCGCCAGGGTTGACGGTGAGCGTCAGCGGGTAATGGGTGGACTCGCGCTGACGCACGGCATCGATGCGCAGGCGTTCGATGGCGCGGCCGCGCAGCGCGGCATCCACCGGGTAGTTCTCGAAGACCAGCAGGGTGTCGAACAGCGACTGGCCGGCACTACCCGCCCAACGCTGCACCTCGTAGAGCGGCACATGGGCCTGCTCCTGCAGCCCCAGGGTTTCGCCCTGCAGCACCTGCAGCCAGTCACCTAGTGCCTGGTGCGGCTCCGGCGCGGCGATCAGCGGCAGGGTGTTGATGAACAGGCCGAGCATGTCCGCACTGCCCGCCAGGTCGGCGGGACGGCCCGACAGGGTGGCGCCGCAGCAGACCACGCGCTGCCCGCTGTGACGCTGCAACAGCAGCAGCCAGGCGGCCTGCACCAGGGTGTTGAGGGTGACCCGCTGGCTGCGGGCGAAGTCCTTCAGGCGCTCGGTGTCGCGGGTGTCGAGGCTGAGCTCGTGGAGACGCTGCTGCGCCCTCGACTCGGAGGTCGCGGAGGTCCCGGCGAGGACGGTCGGCGCGTCCAGTTCGGCCAGTCGCGCTTTCCAGAAGGTCTCGCCAGGGGCCGGGTCTTGGCGGTGCAGCCAGGCGATGTAGTCGCCATAGCGGCCGGCGGGCGTTTCGCGGCTCTCGCCGACATAGCGGCCCAGCCATTCTTCGATCAGTCGCGCGCTGCTCCAGCCGTCCAGCAGCAGGTGGTGGTAGGTCCATACCAGGCGATAGCGGCGCTCGCCCAGGCGCAGCAACTGCACCCGCTGCAGTGGCGGCAGGTCGAAGCTGAAGGGAACGCTGCGTTGCTGTTCGGCGAAGGCCTCCAGCGCCTCGCTGCCGCAGTCGCGACCGCGCCAGTCCTGCTCGTCCCAGGCTTCCGGCACCTGGCGGTAGACCAGTTGCAGCGGCTGCTCCAGGCCGTCCCAGGCGAAGCCGGTGCGCAGGATCGGGTGCCGGGCGATCAATTGCGCCCAGGCGGCGCGCAGGCGTTGCGGGTCGAGGTCGTCGAGGTCGAAGGCGAGCTGGTTGACGTAGACGCCATCCGCCGCGCCGTTCAGCCCGTGGAACAGCAAGCCCTGCTGCATCGGCGACAGCGGGTAGGCGTCTTCCAGCGCTTCAGGAGACAGGTCCAGGCGCGCCCAGTCGGCCCCGCTCAGACGCTCCAGGCCAGTGCCGCCCTGCTCCACGCCAACCGGCTGGAGCTGACGGGCCACCTTGGCCAGGCGGCGTACATCCTGCTGTTCGAACAGGTCGCGCGGGGTAAGGGAAAGACCGGCCTCACGGGCGCGGGCCACCACCTGCACCGAGCTGATCGAATCGCCGCCCAGCTCGAAGAAGTTGTCCTCGGCGCCGACCTGCTCCACGCCCAGCACCGCTTGCCAGATGCCGGCCAGCAGGGGTTCCAGCGGCCCTTGCGGCGCGACGAACAGCCGCGCTTCCAGTTCCGGCTCCGGCAACGCCTTGCGGTCCAGCTTGCGGTTCGGCGTCAGCGGCATGGCCTCCAGGCGCATCAGCCGCGCCGGCACCATGTAGTCCGGCAGCTGGGCCTGCAGCCGCTCGCGCAGGCGGCCGAGCAGTTCGTCGCCGCCCTCGGCCACCACGTAGCCCACCAGCTGCTGTTGCCGCGCCACCACTGCCGCTTCGCGTACCGCCGGGTCGGCCAGCAGGCAGGCCTCGATCTCGCCCAGTTCGATGCGGAAGCCGCGAACCTTCACCTGCTGGTCGATCCGCCCCAGGTACTCCAGGGCGCCATCGGCCCGCCGGCGCACCAGGTCGCCGGTGCGGTACAGGCGTTCGCCGCGGCCGTAGGGGTCGGCGACGAAGCGTTCGGCGGTCAGCCCCGGACGCTCGTGGTAGCCCCGCGCCAGGCCTTCGCCGCCGATGTACAGCTCACCGGCCACCCCGAGCGGCAGCGGTTCCAGATCCTCGTCCAGCACGTGCAGCGCGGTGTTGGCCAGCGCTTCGCCGAGGAACGCCTGCGGCTGCTGCTCGTCGAGGCGGCAGCGCGCCGACCACACGGTGGTTTCGGTCGGGCCGTAGAGGTTCCACAGCTCGCCGGCCACCCCGACCAGGGTGCGCGCCAGGTCCGCCGGCAGCGCCTCGCCACCACAGAGCACCTGCCGCCCGGCCAGTTCCGGCAGGCGCGGATGCTCGGCCAGCAAGCGCCAGGTCGACGGCGTGGCCTGGATGGCGCTGACGCCCTGCTGGGCGATCTGCTCCCAGAGGCGCTCCGGATCGCGGGCGGTGTCGCGGTCCACCAGCACCACGCTGGCGCCACTCACCAGCGGCAGGTACAGCTCCAGCGCGGCGATGTCGAAGGACAGCGAGGTCAGCGCCAGCATCCGGCCCTCCTCCGCCAGCCCCGGCGCGGCGGCCATGCTGGCGAGGAAGTTGCCGAGCCCGGCGCGGCGCACCGCTACGCCTTTCGGCTTGCCGGTGGAGCCGGAGGTGTAGATCACATAGGCCAGGTGCTCGCCCGTGGCCAAGGGTGCCGGGTTGGATTCGGCGCCGTCGTCATTCGATTGATCCAGCCACCAGCATTCGGCGTCGGTGCCCAACGCGTGGAGTTCGTCGCGCAACGACGACTGGCTGAGCAGCAGCGGCGCACGGCTGTCCGCCAGCATGTGGCGAAGGCGTTCGGCGGGGAACTCGGGGTCCAGCGGCACGTAGGCGCCACCGGCCTTGAGCACCGCCAGCAGCGCCACCAGCAGCTGCGGGCCGCGCTCCAGGCAGACCGCCACCCGCACCTCCGGGCCGATGCCGGCCGCCTGCAGGCGGTGGGCCAGTTGGTTGGCGCGGCGGTTCAGCTCGGCATAGGACAGGCGCAGGCCTTCCTGGCGCAGGGCGATAGCCTGCGGCGCGCGCGCCACCTGGGCTTCGAAGCGCTGCACCAGGTCGAA
>NZ_SSOK01000048.1:0-25317 GCF_029871195.1 Pseudomonas sp. BN415 | reverse complement strand
GATCCTAAAAAACCGCCTCCCCGGCGCACCGCGGCCCATTGGGATAGAAACACGGTCACTACACTGACAGCGCTGGACAGTGGTCGTCTGCTTTTTGGAGGCACCGTCCCCGTCAAAAAACCTGACCCAGGGGAAGCTGCGGACCCGTGAGTGGTGGCGCGTTTCGTGACCCCGTTTAGGAATGTGATCTGATCCGAGTCCCCGTCCAGCACTTCCGGTGAGTGGAGGGTTCTCATGAAGACGTCCAGTTCGCAACGACAGGGTCTGCCAGTGATTCACGAACGTGCAGCCGGCATCGACATCGGTTCGCGCTTCCATGTGGTGGCAGTGCCCGTCGATCTCGCCGAAGAGTCGGTGCAAACGTTCAAGGCGTTTACCGCCGACCTGGAGCGCATGGCCAATTGGCTGGTCGATCTCGGGATCACCACGGTGGCGATGGAGTCGACCGGGGTGTATTGGATTCCGGTCTACGAGATTCTCGAGAGCCATGGCCTGCAGGTCGTGCTGGCCAATGCGCGGGATGCTCGTGCGGTGCCTGGGCGCAAGACCGACGTCAACGACGCCCAATGGATCCAGCGCCTGCATGCCTGTGGCTTGCTGCGTGCCAGCTTCCATCCTGATCGCGAGATCGCCGCGTTGCGCAGTTATCTGCGCTTGCGCGAGCGCCACCTCGATTACGCCGCCGCGCATATCCAGCACATGCAGAAGGCGCTCACCCACATGAACCTGCAATTGCAGCATGTGGTCACCGACATTACCGGGGCCACGGGTATGCGCATCCTTCGGGCCATCGTCGCTGGCGAGCGAGATCCGGCAAGATTGGCGGCCATGCGCGATACCCGCTGCAAGTCCAGTCTCGAGGTCATCCAGAGTGCCTTGGTCGGCAACTACCAACCGGAGCACGTGTTCGCCCTGGCTCAGGCGTTGGCCATGTACGACGCCTACCAGGTGCAGCTCGAGGTTTGTGACCGGCAAATAGCCCAGAGCCTGCAGCGACTCGCCCAGCAAAAGCCGTTGCCCAGTTCGCCGCTGCCGAAACCACGCCACCGCACGCGGCAGCCGAATGCGCTCAACTTCGATGTGCGCGCCTTGCTCTATCAACTGGTCGGCGTCGATCTGACCCAGATCCACGGCATCGGCCCCTACTTGGCACTGCGCCTGGTCGCCGAGTGCGGTACGGATCTGAGCCGCTGGCGTACCGCGCAGCACTTCACCGCCTGGCTGACCCTGGCGCCGGGGTGCCGGATCAGTGGCGGCAAAGTGCTGTCCGCCCACACGCGCAAGACCAAGAATCGGGTCACCGCGCATCTGCGCCTGGCTGCGGTGACCATTGGCAGAACGAACACAGCGTTGGGCGCTTTTTATCGACGCTTATCGGCGCGCATTGGCAAGGCCAAGGCGGTGACCGCCACGGCACGCAAGATCGCCATCCTGTTCTACAACGCCATGCGCTTCGGCATGGCCTATCAGGATCCCGGTGCCGACCACTACGAGCAAAAGTATCGCGAGCGCGTGGTCAAAGGCTTGCACCGGCGGGCTGCTGAGTTTGGCTTCACCCTGCAGGCTGTAGAAGGTGTTTCTTAGGAAGGCTACTGCTCTCTTGATGTCGGACGCCCTCGACTAGCCAGGCTGGTCGAGGTATTGGGTGAGCAGTATCCGCGGACGCAACTCTGTCGATTGTTCGGGGTGAACCGCAGCAGTGTCTACGACGCCTGCCGGCGCCGTAGGCGTGTCACTCCGCGGCGTGAGCGGTTACGTCAACGCATCGTGGAGCTGCATGCCCAGAGTCGGCGTGCGGCCGGCGCCCGGACCCTGGCGGCTGCCTTGCGCCGCGAAGGTTTCTCGGTCGGCCGCTTTCTAGCCGGGCGGCTGATGAAAGAGGCTCAGCTCTTCAGCTCACAGCGCCGTAAGCATCGCTACCGTGTCGCAGAGGATGAGGGTGCCATCGCCTCGAACGAGCTGGCTCGCCGGTTCAGCGCCAGCCGCCCGAATCAGGTGTGGTGCGGGGATGTGACCTACATCTGGGCCGGCGCCCGCTGGATCTACCTGGCGGTGGTTATGGACCTGTATGCACGGAGAGTCGTGGGCTGGGCGATGTCCGATCGCCCCGACTCGCAACTGACTGGCCGCGCCTTGCGCATCGCTTACGAGGCGAGGGGATGTCCGCAGGATCTGCTGTTTCACTCCGATCAGGGCAGTCACTACAGCAGCCTGGCGTTTCGGCAGTTGCTCTGGCGTTACCGCATCCGCCAGAGCATGAGTCGCCGGGGTAACTGTTGGGACAACGCACCGATGGAGCGCTTATTTCGAAGCCTCAAATCGGAGTGGATCCCCGCCAAAGGCTATGCCGATCAGGCTCAGGCGGAAGCCGATGTGCTGCGTTACCTGACGGACTACTATAACCACCAACGGCCACATAGCTACAACCAGTACCAGACACCGGCCCAACAAGAAGCCCTGGCCGGATAGACCTAAACCAGTGTCCAGTTTTACTTGACCACTTCACTTGGACTCTTCGATGTAGTCGAAGAAGTCGACTTCTTGCTCGGCCATTTTTATTTTTATCCTTTCCTTTAGAAGTGGAATAGGATTGCTGTAATTATCATATCCCATAAGGCTAACTTTTCCAGAGCGAATGTGTATCTTGATTAAATGAATTTCCTCCAGCTCTCCATATAGTTGACAGGCTGCTCCTACGTATACTCTGAGCAATGGGGGAAGGTCAGGAGAAAATCGCTTATGTAAGATTAGAGAGTGACTGTCGTTAAGTAGGCTGGCTGGTAGCGTTTCATGGGCTTTTTCGCACGCGGCAGCAATGGCCTCAATGTTTGCAATGGAGAAAAGTAGATCTTGTGCTTGCTCAATTGCGTTATTAAAATTTCCGAAATGTACTTTGATGTCGCGTTGGAGTTCAAGAGGGTATGAGGTGTAGGGCTTGCGCTTTTCAAATAAATTAAGTGCAAGGTAAACTAAAAGATCGTTTTTTCGCTCAAGGCTTGCTTGGTCGAGTGTGCACAAATCGTAAGTATGGCTAAGCAATCTAATAGCTTTCGCATGTGATCCTACTAGTGAACGTAGTGTTTGGCTCTTGTCAAACTCGTCGTTAGCCGGTGTTCGGCCCAAATAAAGAGAGCGCTGCCAAAATTCCTCGAATAGCTCTTTGTTTTCTTCAATCAGCTTGCGGGCTTTGTCTTCGGTGGTGAATTTTGGGCGAGATAGTTTCGTCCATTCATGGTGCCTACGTTGGCGTTGCGAGAGAAATCTTTGCTCTTCAAGTTTGTCTTTGAATATGTAAAATATACCAGAGTTTACAGCAATCGAGTTTTCTTCCAGTGTTCTGTCAATGAATCCTTTTAGCTCTGTCTGTGCATAATATCGTTGAAATGTATTTCTAGATGTGATAACTCCATCTTTGTATGGTTTAAATTGTGATATAAAGCTTTCAGTTGCGAGCATGGCTGATACTACTAGCAGGGTACTCGCTAAATCCCACGCCGCAAGCAAGGCTTCGATTCTCTCATCTATGTCTTCAATAACGTTTATCACATATCCCAAGTTAACAATGCTAGACGGAATTTTCTCAGAATCAGGACGATAATTAGGATCCCATCCAGTGGCATCTAGACCATTTGCTTCAAGCTCACTGAGATCATTTCCGCGCCCGCACCCGTAGTCGAAAATACTGAACTCCCCGTTCAGATATCCATGGCGAGCAAGAGTTTTCATTGGAGCAGACAGTTCATAGCGAACTAATGCCGTTTTATGTCGATCAATACAGTCTGCGTCTGGGATTGGCAGCGATGAGCTCCGAAAGAGTCGTCCATCGGCGAGTTGATACCCGTGCTTTGCTATAAGGCGATTCCAGCTATCCTTGAATCCTATTAGGCGGCTATTTTCATAGAGGCCGGCCAGTTCTCCTTCTTTTGTAATCTGAAAAAAGGATTCTGCCAGGGGGTGATCAGGGCAAAGGAAGGACTCTTTTCGGTGCAAAATAGGTGGATTGTCATGGGCGTCATAGTCCGTGATACGGTGGCTCAGTTTCGTCAAGTCCACTGCAACGCTTTTTGTTAAAGCTGGATATGATTCTGTAAAAAAGGTCGGGTAGTTAAGAAGTGACAAACGAAAGTCGCGCTTGGCAAGCTTCACGATATTCCATTCTTCGTCAGTAAGTTGCACTGCTTTCGCCACGGCAAAGACAAATCGAAATAGTTCTGGGTGTGTTGCTTCCAACGTATCACGATGCAAATAAACAGAATCGGGTAGCTCCTTCCGATATTGCAGAGCAGCCACCATGTTAAGAAAGTGATCTTTAGTTAGCAATTCTTCAGCCCTTCAATGACCTCTGTGCTAATCACCTTCGGTATGCGACGTCCATTGCTTATATGGATCATGACTACTTGACGCGTGTGGCCTGGTCCATAACTAACATGCAAAGGGCATTTTTCGCCATACAGATATATTCTGTCAAACTTGGTGTTTTTGACCAGCCATTGCGCCACATCTAGGCTGCTGACAGATGAGTAGACCAGGTCAACGGCAGCCCCTTTACGTGAGCATATTAGTTTTCCATTCTTACTAAGCTCACAGGCTGTGTGTTGATCAATATTTGGGGCGATTCCTGGATAGCGTTTCTTTTTTATTTCTTTTATGAGTTCAGGTCCACAAAACCCAAAAGTCAATAGTGGCATGCCGAAATGGTCAACTAGAGGGTCGAGGATGTTTTTGGCAAGCATTGAATAAGCTTCCCAGCTGCTTTGTTGTTTAGGCGAATTTTCTGGTCTGTACTTCTGCCATGTCTCACCACAGTTGAAGAGATGCTCGTAAGTGAAGTGACGACTGCACAACGCTAGTATGCTTTTCATATGATCTGGCTGCGTCTCTGTCGCGACATCGATAATGATGAGAGGAACAATAGCATCGACCCTTCTTGGTCGCCCGTTGGACTCCTCCGAACGCCAACCACCCCTTCTACAGGGACGTGTTTGAGTCCTTGTACGGATACATCGCGTCCATGACGGTACGGCGAGGGGCGGATTCTGAGGAGAAAATCAAAGCAAGGAGGGCCCTGCTGCTGCTCATCCTGAGCTGCGCGAAAGCCGAGTCCTTCTTCGACCAGGAGGAACATGAAGAACTTCTTACTAATCTTCGCTCTCACTGCGGCGTCGCGCTGGCGAGCTGTCTGAAGGCTTGAGCCATGCTGGACTACAAGCCAGTTCTGTTCTTGCCTGGCGTGATCCGGGCCATCGTGGATGAGGGCAAACCCGACACCTATGTGCTGGGTTCCAGCCTCAAATTCGATATGGGTTATGTTGGTCGATCGGATACGTGCGCGCGCGTTCGACTTTCAGCTCACAACCACCTGTATCGCTTCGACTATTTCATCTACAAGTACGCGCGAGACGGCAAGGAAACCTTCCTGTTTGAGTGTGAGGCTATCACGTGCTCCTACTGCGTGGGACATCGCTTCTCAATCGTTATCAGCTAGCTGCGCCCCGCGGCAGCGGAGCGAGATGCCCTTACTGCGAGTTCGTGGAGCGTATCTCGCGCACCTTGCATTTGTAGCCATGGCGGTCGCTCGCGGTCGGTCGGTCGGCCTCTAAGGCGAGATTGGTATGGCTATTTGCATACCAAGTATGCTGGTCTGAGGCTGAAGAGTGTGATTTACTGAAAAGAGTAGGAGGGGCTTCCAGAGGAGCGGATGCGTTGCCCACGATAGATCGCAAAGTAAGTCTCGACGAAAAATACACGATCCTTCTCTATTGCCTCGTAGCCCTTTTGGTTGGTGGGGGGGTCGGTGTTTATTTTCCCCTGATAATGGATCGACCTATCAGCTCAGAGTCCCTTGCAACGTATGCTATTGCAACTCTAGCGCCATTCGCAGCTGACATTTTCCTTCCTGAGAACTATTGGAAAAGCATGACTCGATTTCAGCGGATGAGAGTATGTGCGCTGTGTGCTTTGGGGGCTCTGTTTTCGATAGTTGCTTTGTTTCGAAATGAAAAGTCTTATGCAATGGTTTGGGCGGTTGCTGGGACTTTAATTGTTTTGTATCTTTCTTATCGTATTTGTATTCTTTCAGGGCGATTTCAGCCAGAAGTTCCACCTGTTACCGAAGACGGAGGGGCTGCTCCTGAGGTGGATAAACTTTCTGGAGGAGGGCTAGTATAATGGGGTCTTTAGATGGCCAAATCATTGTTCGTCCGGCAATACGTGTCGAACAGCCGCTAGGGGTGTTTTATGCTTTTTCCTTAAGCGCAGATAGGTTGAATGAAATAACATACTCTCTTCCTGCGGAGGTTAGGGGGCGGCTGGATCAGGAGCGAGATGATCTGAAGAGTGGGTATTCTATATTTGGCTCTCAGCGAGTTGAAAAGAAAACCCGTCTTCAAGAAATAGCATCGTTTATTCAAACGACCGATGCTACTTTTCCTAATGCTATAATATTGGCAGCTAATTATTCGCAGGAGGGGCTTTTTGTAGAGGATGAATCTCAGCGGTGGAAAGTGGAGGAGCGAGCTGATGGTTCTTGCACGTTGTCTATCCCGCTTGGTGCTGATTCCCACGCTTCTATCATCGACGGCCAGCACCGGCTTCATGCGTTTAACCTACTTCCAGCTTCCGCGCCTCAGCGGAAAATGGAATTGCTATGTGTCGTCTTCTTAGAGCTGCCTACTCCTTTCCATGCTTTTGTTTTTGCTACTATAAACTTTAATCAGAAGAAAGTAGACAGGGGCTTGGCATATGAGCTGTTTGGTTTTGATGTCGATGAGCGGCCGGTGAGTCTATGGTCTCCAGAAACACTTTCTGTGTACTTGACTAGGCTGCTTAATACTGATTCGGCCTCACCATTCTATGGGTCTGTTTTTTCTAGCGCCGACACAGGTAAGCTATTGGCAGACAAAAAAAATTCCAGTGGCTTGGTGAGCGTTTCGATGGCTACTGTTGTTGATGGTATTCTTAGGTTGATATCTAAGAATCCTCAAGATGATAGAAACAAAATTAGGAAGCTCGATAATAAATCCTTGGGGCGAAAAGCGCTTTTAGATTATTCGGATTTGCCGTTAAGAAAGCTTTATATTGATGGGAACGATAAAGCGATATATGAGATTGTTTCTAATTTTTTTGCGGCTGTGGCTGAAACTATTTGGGCGGGCGTAGGGGTGCAATCTTATCTTAGAAAAACGGTAGGCGTTCAGGCTCTATTTGACGTTCTACGGCTTCTTACGGTGAAGCGAGAAGTATCAGCTGATAAGTTCTCAGTCAACTCTTTGGTTAACCTTTTAAGGTCTTGCGAGGGGATTGACTTAAATGGCGACAAATATCAGGCTTCAGGCATTGGACGATCTGAGATTCGTAAGGATCTAATTGCTGCTTTAAAGATCTAATGATTGCTGTGAAGGTCGTTCCGTATTCGCTGGTTTCCTCAAGATAGATATCTACGGCTGCCACAGCGGTCGTAGACTTATCTGTCTCCATTGACATTGGGACTAGCCTAAGTCAATCCGGGAATCGATTCTTATGATTCTCGAAACCTAGCACTCTCTCCCAAGTTTTGTGCTCAAGGGGTCGATAGGCAAGTAATCCTCCTGCTAGCCCAATGACTGCGCGAACCGCTTCTGGCGGAATAGGAAGAGAGTCTTTGGCTGGCGGAGCTTTTGGCGGCGGTGAGGGTGATTCGATTTCCTTGTCGCTCCGGGGGATTCATCTGTCTTTTGGTTAGTGTTGCAAGCCTGTATGTCATGTGCTCGCAAGGTAATGAGTGCTGCTGGGGCACGGCAAGTAAGCCCTGAGTCCGCAACTCCATCGGCTACGACTCATAGATTCTTTCAGCGACCTGCTGAGCAGGCGGCGTCAATCTAGTCAGGGACTTTTGCGGGAAATCGTCGAAAACCGTCAGGTAGCGTAGGACATCGTTGCAGCGAGCGCCCTAGATGATGCTAGAAAAATCAGTGAGTTACGTGGCCGACCACTGGCATGGGGTGCAAGGGGTCGAGTGTTCGAATCACTCCGTCCCGACCATATTCTTCAACGATCTAGGCCAGTTCAGAAATGAACTGGCCTTTTTCGTGTCAGGGACTTTTGCGGGACTCTTCATCCTGCCTTCCTCCTCAGTATCGTCAGGCCAGCGTCGACGGTGAGACCTTCACTCTTGACCAGACAGGCCGCAATGCAGCGCCACAGCCCCTCAAGCGGAACAGATCGCTGTCACGAAGACGTTCGTGGCGATTCTTCGAAAAGGTCGAGTAATTGGTCACTTGGGTAACGGCTTACCTTTTTCTGAAGGTCCGCGGCAGCGGACTCAATCTTAGGGATAAGTCTGTCGCCCATTGATGCAGCGAGGTGCTGACTCGACGCGATGCGTAGGGCGATTTCAGCCCCGTACCAGTAGGCGCCTTGCGGAATGCGGTGCTGGTAAATCGAGAATGACGTGTCTGTAAACGCAATTGAGTTCAGCGCGCTTGTTGAGCCAACGGAGCCTCTCCATGAACAGCGTTTTACAGGATCTCGCGGCAGCGCAGCATGGCGTCGCGGATCATGGAGTTCACCAGTGCCGGTGACACGCCCAGGGCGGCGGCTATGTCCTTTTGCTTCATGCCGTGGATCCGGCACATCTCGAATGCGTAGCGGGTGCGCTGGGGCATATCGGCGAGCACACGGCTGATGCGTTCCAGCAGCTGCTGATCCGCCACTAGCGATTCGGGGGTTTCGGAGTGGTGAACGAGGCACTCGTCTTCCTCGTCCTCGCTGCACATCAGCCGCTCCTCCAACTGGCGGCGACGGTAATGGTCGATCGACAGGTTTCGCACCACGCGAGTCAGGTACGAGGCCTGGGACCTGATCTGCTCGCCCTCGGTAGCGCCGCCCACTTTCATGAAGGCGTCGTGAACGATGTCTTCCGCCTGACTGCGGCAACCCGTTATCCGCGCGGCGAGCCCAATCAGGCGGTGACGATGGTCAAAGAACACGTCAAGCAATTGGGAACCGGTCCCAGCCAATCCTAGCTTTTGCATGAGGCACCTGATCTATTTCTTGGAATCTACCCGCAAGGGCGCAGAATCTAATCTAATTAAGAATGATTTGCAACAATGATAGAGGGGAGGTTCATGCGCTTGTCTAATCGATCCTGAAAGGCGCTGAAGATCCCGGTCTCTCGTTCGTCGATTAGGGAACAGCGCGAATGGCCGCACGGCGGCCTGCGATCAATCGACAAACGGAGGATTCGAAGATGGCGTTCGACCGCGAAGACGCGACTTTCAAGGTGTTGGTCAACGGGGAGGAGCAGTACTCGCTGTGGCCTGAGTACAAGGCGGTGCCGACGGGCTGGCGCGAGGCAGGGAAAAGCGGTCCGAAGCAGGATTGTCTGGCGTTCATCGAGGCGGTCTGGACCGACATGCGCCCCCTGAGCCTGCGCCAGCATATGGACGGGCAGGCCAGCCAGTGAGTGTGCGGCTGAGCCTGTTCTGCCTGCCCTACGCAGGGGCCAGCGCGATGAGCTACGCGCGCTGGCGCCGTAGCGTCCCGGCCTGGCTGGACATACGCCCCCTGGAGCTGCCGGGGCGCGGCAGCCGCAGTGGCGAGCCGCTGCCGACCGATCTGGTGGGCCTGGCCGCGCAACTGGCCCGGGACCTGCGCGGCGAGACCCATCGCCCCTACGCCCTGTTTGGCCACAGCATGGGTTCCCTGCTGGCCTTCGAGCTCGCCTGCGCGTTGCGCGCCCAGGGCTTGCCGGCACCGCGCGCGCTGGTGGTTTCCGGTGGTTCGGCGCCTGCGCAGCGCGATTACCTGCGCTTTCGCGATCCCCTTGATGACGAGCAACTGGTGGCCGAGCTGAGGTCATTGCAAGGCACGCCCTCCGCCGTGCTCCAGCACGCCGAGCTGATGCAACTGACATTGCCCATCCTGAGGGCCGACTTCCTCCTCTGCGGGCGTTACCGCTACCAGCCGACCGCTCCGCTGGACTGCCCGCTGCACGTATTCGCCGGCGTCACCGACCGCGCCACGCTGGAGCAGTTGCAGGGCTGGAGCGCGCACACCGCCGCGGGTTTCAGCCTCGACATGTTCCCGGGCGGGCATTTCTTCATTCACGAACATGAAAGCGCCGTGCTGGAGCGCCTGGCGGCTTGCCTGTCCGTGTCCATGCCGGCACGGGCGAGCCCAGAGGCCCAGTTCGCCTGATCCGCCCCGAATCACAACCTCTCCGCAAAGGTGCGACATGACACCCCCTCATACGTCTCTCGTTGATGCGCTCATTGCGCACGCGGCCCGACAGGGCGAAAAGCCGGCCGTGCATTTCCTCCTCGATGGCGAAGAGCAGCGCCTGAGCCTGAGCTACGCCGATCTGGACCGCCGTGTGCGCGGCCTTGCCGCAGTGTTCTCCCAGCATGCCGCTCCGGGGGTACGGGCGCTGCTGCTGATGCAAAGCGGGCCGGGCTACGTCGTGTCGTTCTACGCCTGCCTGTACGCCGGGATCATCGCCGTGCCGGCGCTGCCGCCGGAGTCCCTGCGCCACCACGAACTGAACCGGGTCAAGGCGATACTCGCCGATGCGCAGCCCCAGCTGGTCCTCACTGAAGAGCACCTGCGCGGGTCCCTGCAGGACGCTTTCGGCGTTGCCTTGCCGACAGTCCTGGCCGTCGATGAGCTAGGTCTGGACGAGGCCGGCAACTGGCAGGAGCGCCGTCCGGCCGCGGACGAGATCGCCTTCCTGCAGTACACCTCGGGTTCCACCGCTACCCCCAAGGGCGTCGAAGTCAGCCACGGCAACCTGCTGGCCAACGAAGAGCTGATGGTGCGCTGCTTCGGCCTCGACGAGGGCGACACCTTCGTCAGCTGGCTGCCGCTCTATCACGACATGGGGCTGATCGGCTGCCTGCTGTTGTCGATCTATCGCGGCGCCACCCTGGTGCTGATGTCGCCGCGTCACTTCGTCGAGCGGCCGGCGCGTTGGCTGGAGGCCATCAGCCGTTATCGCGCCACCCACACCGGCGCTCCGGATTTCGCTTTCCGCCTGGCCGCCGAACGCATCGGTGACACTGTGCGGGAACGGCTCGACCTGAGCTGCATGAGGGTGCTGTTCTCCGGCTCCGAGCCGATTCGTCAGGACAGCCTGGAGGCCTTCGCCCGGCGCTTCACCGGCGTCGGCTTCAACCCGGTGGCCTTCCTGCCTTGCTACGGGCTGGCCGAGGCGACCCTGTTCGTCGCCGGCACCACCAGCGTCGAACCCTTCGTCAGCGCCAGCTTCGACAGCCACGCCCTGGGCGAGAACCGCGCGGAGCCGGGGGAGGGAAGCCTGCTGGTGAGCAGCGGCGTGCTCCACCAGGGCATGGACCTGATCCTGGTCGATCCGGAGAGTGGCGAGGTCCAGCCGGACAGCCGTGTCGGCGAGATCTGGACCAGCGGCGACAGCGTCGCCCGTGGCTACTGGCGCAATCCCGAGGCCACCGCGCGTGCCTTCGTCCAGCACGACGGCCGCACCTGGCTGCGCACCGGCGACCTCGGCTTCCTCCGAGATGGCCGCCTGTACATCACCGGTCGCCTGAAAGACCTGATCATCGTGCGCGGGCAGAACGTTTATCCGCAGGACCTCGAACGCGCCGTGGAGTATTCCGTGGAAGGCGCGCGCAAGGGCCGGGTAACGGCGTTCGTGGTGGAGCAGGAAGACGGCGAGGGGATCGGCATCGCGGTGGAAATCGGCCGCACCACCCAGCGTAAGATCACCGCTGCGCAACTCTGCGCCGAGATCGACCGGGCCGTGGCGGACATCTGCCAGCAGGCCGTCGCCTGGATCGCCCTGCTGCAGCCGGGCGAGCTGCCCAAGACCTCCAGCGGCAAGCTGCAGCGTTCGGCCTGCCGGCAGATGCTCGAGCTTGGTGAGCTGGACTGCTTCCACCTGCGTCGCGCTGGCGAGCGCTCGGCGCGCCAGGGCGAAGCGCCGCGCGAGGAGCATGAGCGCCTGGTCGCCTCGATCTGGGCCGAAGTGCTGAACCAGGACGCAGTGTTCCGCGACGATGGCTTCTTCGCCCTGGGTGGCAACTCCATCGCCGCCGTGCAGGTACTCGGCCGGCTGCGTGAGCAGCTCGGCGTCAGCCTGCCGCTGGCCATCCTCTTCGATGCGCCGGTCCTGGCGGACTTCGCCGCCCGTGTGCGCGAGGTCGCCGCCGGTGACCGCCTGCCGACCCTGGAAGCGCTCGCCTCGGTCCAGGCCGTTCTGTCCCACGCCCAGGAACGCCTCTGGTTCGCCTGGCAGCTGGAACCGCAGAGTTCCGTCTACAACGTGCCGCTGGCCCTGCACCTGCGTGGCCCGCTGGATGTCGCCGCGCTGCGCTCCGCCTTCGCCGCGCTGCAGGAGCGCCACCCGGTGCTGCGCACCACCTTCGTGCCGGAGGGGGAGGGCGCACGCCTTCAGGTTCGCAGCGACCTGCCGCTGGACTTCGTGGTCGAGGACCTCGCAGACCTTCCGCCGGAGCGGCGCGAGAGCGAAGCCCGCGAGCGGGCCGCCGCCGAGGCCCGGCTACCGTTCAGCCTGGTGGAAGGCCCGCTGCAACGGGTGCGTGTACTGCGCCTGGACGCCCGTGAGCATGTCCTGTTGCTGACCACCCACCACATCGCCGTGGACGGCTGGTCCATGCGCAACCTGGTGGATGAGCTGGAACTGCTCTACGCGGCCCGCCTCGACGGCGTCGAACCGGCCCTGCCGGAGCTGGTCGTCGGCTACAGCGACTTCGCCCGTTGGCAGCGCGAACTGCTGGCCGGCCCGGAGCGCGCCCGCCAGCTCGACTACTGGCGCAGCACCCTGGCCGGCGACCACGCCTGGCTGGAACTGCATCCGCAACGTCCGCGCCGCCCGGGCTCGCTGGCGCTGTCCGAGCGCTTCACCTTCGCTGGCGTGCAGACCTCCGCGTTGCGCACCTATGCCACCGCACGCGGCGTGACCCCCTTCATGCTGCTGCTCGGCGCCGTCGCGGTGAGCCTGCGGGAGCAGAGCGGCCAGTCGCGCATCCGCCTGGGCAGCGACATCGCCAACCGCAGCCATCCGGCGGCGGAACCGCTGGTGGGCTTCTTCATCAACCAGTTGGTGCTGCAGGTCGACCTCGACCTGGCTGACAGCGCCGACGCTCTGCTGGAGCAGTGCCGCCGCGTGGTGCTGGGCGCCGCCGACCATCAGGACCTGCCGTTCGAACAAGTGGTCGAAGCGCTGCGTCCTCCGCGCCGCGCCGGTCGTTCGCCGTTCTTCAGCATCAAGCTCAACTACCAGGAAGGCGAGCCGCCGCTGCCGCGCCTGCGTGACCTGCGGGTGGATACCTTCGCTTCCGCGCACCAGGCCGCCGAGCTGGACCTGATCCTTGGTTTCTACAGCAGTGCCGGCCGCCTCGAAGCGCGCTTCGAGATGCCCGAGGGACTGTTCGAACCTGGCGAGGCCGCCCAGCTCTTCGCCCAGATGGAAGCCGTGCTCGCGTGCTGGCTGGGGAAACCAGGCCGCACCCAGGCCGACCTGTTCGAGGTGGCGGCGCAGGTGCGCCGTGACGCCCAGGCCGAGAGCAACCAGCAGCGCCAGAGCCTGCTCGCCAGCCAGCGCCCGCTGCGTCGGCGCGCGGCAAGCCTGACCAACAATCCGGAAAACGTTTAGGGGGCACCATGAGCGACGCCAAGGCCAATGCCCTGCCCACCATGGGCCGGGCACGCAGGAGCATCACCGGGGGCCAGGAGGAGCGCGTCTCCCTCACGCCCTTCTTCGAAGGCAAGCGGCTGCCGCTGCTGTGTCGCCCGAGATTCGCCGGCATCGACCTGGTCGAGTGGGTCGACCACAACCGCGACATGATCGAGGCACGCCTGCTGGAGCATGGCGCGATCCTCTTCCGTGGTTTCGACCTGGATGGCATCGACGGCTTCGACCGTTGCGTCCAGGCGATCTCCGGCGGTGCGCTGGAGTACCTGTTCCGCGCTTCGCCGCGGACCCAGATCACCCGACAGTTCAACATTTACAGCTCGACCGACTACCCCAGCAACGAGCAGATCTTCCCGCACAACGAGCACTCCTATTCGCCGGTCTTCCCGCTGCACCTGTACTTCCATTGCGACCTGCCATCCCTCACCGGTGGCGAGACCCCACTGGGTGACACCCGCGAGCTGCTGCAGCGCATCGACCCGGCCGTGCGCGAGGAATTCCGTCGGCGCCGGATCATGTACGTGCGCAACTATGGCGACGGCATGGGCCTGCCCTGGCAGACCGTGTTCCAGAGCGAAGACCGCGCCGAAGTGGAGGCCTACTGCTCCCGCATCGGCATACGCCCGGAATGGAAGAGCGACAACCGCCTGCGCACCCGCCAGGTGGGCCCGGCCATCGTCCGCCATCCCCGCAGCGGCGAAGAGGTCTGGTTCAACCACGGCACCTTCTTCAACGCCCTGACCCTGCCGGAAACCCTGCGTGCCGCGCTGATCGCCGAGTTCGCCCCGGACGACCTGCCGCAGAACACCTTCTTCGGCGACGGCGAACCGATCCCCGACGACGTCATCCTCCACCTGCAGGAGGCCTATCGCGGTGTGATGGTCGAGTTTCCCTGGCAGAAGGGCGATGTGGTCCTGCTCGACAACATCCTTTCCCTCCATGCCCGCAACGCCTTCACCGGCCCGCGCAAGATTCTCACCGCGATGGCGATCGCCCAGAAAAGCGCCGACCTGGCACTCGATTGAGGTTCCTTTCCATGCAACTGCCCGCCCATCAAGACGCTTTTCCCGTTTCTGCCCAGCAGGGCGCCGTGCTCGCCCGCCAGGAATTTCTCGGTCGCCCCCTGGTTGCCTGCGCCCGAGTCCGCTTCGCCGGGCCGCTCGATGAGCCACGCCTGCGGGGGCTGCTCAATGCCCTGCCGGCTCGTCACGAAGTACTGCGCACCCGTTACCTGCACCTGGAAGGCCTGCGCCGTCCGGTGCAGGTAGTGGACACCGACGCGGCGGTGGAGCTGCACGTGGAGCAGGGCGCGGACGCCGAGGCGCGCGCGCGTCAGGCGCTGCGCGAGACGTTGGCCGATGCCCCGTTCGCGGCGATGGCCATAGTGGACGGCGACGCCGGTTTCGTTCTGCTGCTCGGCGCGCCGCTGGCCAGCCTGGACGCCCTGGCCCTGGCTCAACTGGCGGAAGAACTGCGCCGGGGTTACACCAACGGGCTGCCGGCGCCTGACGCCGAGGCACTGCAATACATCGACTACGCCTCCTGGCAGGGCGAGTTAGCCGCCGAGGAAATCGGCGTGCGTGGCGCCGCCTACTGGCGTGGCGTGAAGGACGCTGCCGCGCCGCGCGCGCGCCTGCCGTTCGAGCGCGAAGGGGCGGTCTCCGCGAGCCTGGCCAGCCTGCGCGTACCGGCCGCTGCCTTGCTGCAATCCCTGGATGGTCGCGCCGAGTCGCTGGGCATGCCTGCCGCCGAGCTGCTGCTATTCCTCTGGGGCGCCTTCCTTGGCCGCCTGGGCGATCAGTCCCAAGTGGCCGTGGCGGTTGCCCTGGATGGCCGCAACGAACAAGTGCACGGCATCCTTGGCCGCTTCGAGCGCAGCCTGCCGTTGAACCTGTACCTCGCCGCGGACGCGTCGCCGCGCCAGGCCCTGGAAAACTTCCGCGCCCGCCTGGACGAAGCACGCTCCTGGCTGGAGTGCCTCGACGAGAGCGCCGTCAGCGGAGCGAACGGCCTGTCTGCCGAATACGCCTTTGCCCTGGCGCCGGCAGCTCCGGTCGATGGCGTCGAGCTGTCGCTGGACGCTCCCGGCCTGCCGCTGCTGGGCTTGGCGCGGGAAGGCGAAACCCTGCGCCTGGACCATGCCGCCGAGCGCCTGGATGAAGCCGCCGCCGCGCTCTGGCTGGAGCAGTTCCGCGTCTTCGCCGGCAACGCCCTGGCCGACTTCGACCAGCGCCTGGACCGCGTCTCCCTGCTGGGGGCGGATGAGCGCTCGCGCATCGCCGCCTTCGAGCAGGGCGCGGCCATGTCGCTGGAGTCGCCGCGTTTCCTCCAGCGTCTGTTCGAGGCGCAGGTGGCCAAGGTCCCGGAGCGCCTCGCGGTGTGTCAGGGCGACCAAGCCCTGAGCTATGCGGAACTGGAGCGCCGCGCCAATCAGCTGGCGCGTGCGCTGCGTGAAATCGGCGTGGGGCGCGAGCGGATCGTCGGCGTCTACGCGCAACGTTCGGTGCCGGCCCTGGTGGCGATGCTGGGTATCCTCAAGGCCGGCGGCGCCTACCTGCCGCTGGACCCGGCGTACCCGGCCGAGCGCCTGGGCTTCATGCTCGCCGACGCCGGTGCGCATTGCCTGCTGACGCTTGAGGAACCCGGCGCGGACCTGATCCTGCCCGAGGCGCTGCCCCGCCTGTCGCTGGCGGCCGGCTCTCCGGTGTGGTGCGGCGAGGCGACCCCGCCGTCGCTGGAGCTGGAAGGCGACGACCTCGCCTATGTGATCTACACCTCCGGCTCCACTGGCAAGCCCAAGGGCGTCGCGGTCACCCACGCCAATGCCCTGGCTTCCACGCTGGCGCGCTTCGTCCATTACCAGGCGCCGGTGGAGTCCTTCCTGCTGCTGTCGTCGCTGTCCTTCGACAGCTCCGTCGCCGGTCTCTTCTGGACCCTCGGCCAGGGCGGTTGCCTGCACCTGCCCACCGAGTCCGTAGCCAAGGACCCGCGTGCCATCGCCGCACTACTGGGCGAACAGGGCATTTCCCACTACCTGGCGCTGCCGGGCCTGCACGGTGAAGTGCTGGAACTGCTCGGTGAGCAACGTCTGCGCGTGGTGGTAGTGGCGGGCGAGGCCTGCACGCCGGCGCTGGTCGCCCGGCATCGCGAGCGCCTGCCGGAAACCCTGCTGAGCAACGAATACGGCCCCACCGAAGGCAGCGTCTGGTGCAGTGCCTGGAATGCCGACCAGGGCGCAGTGTCCATCGGCCGTCCGGCGCCGGGCATGCGCGTGCTGCTACTGGGCTCCGACCTGGAGCCGGTAGCGATTGGGCAGATCGGCGAACTCCATGTTGCCGGCCCCGGTGTTACCCGCGGCTACATTGGCCGTCCGGCGCTGACCGCCGAGCGCTTTGTGACGCTCGCCGATGGCAGCCGTGGCTACCGCAGTGGCGATCTGGCGCGTTGGCGCGCGGACGGGCTGCTGGAGTTCCTCGGCCGGGTGGACGCCCAGGTGAAGATTCGTGGTTTCCGCATCGAACTGGGTGAAGTCGAAGCCGTGCTGCAGGCCTGTGAAGGCGTGAGTGAAGCCGCTGTGGTGGTGCGCGAAGGTGCCAGCGGCGCCCAGCTGGTGGCCTTCGTGGTGGCCGATGGCGCACGGGGCGATGATTTCGCCGCGCAGCTGCAGGCCCAGCTTTCACGCAGCCTGCCGGCCCACATGGTGCCCTCCGCACTGCGCCGTCTGGAGCGCCTGCCGCTGATGCCCAACGGCAAGCTGGATCGCCGCGCGCTGGCCAGCGAGGCGCTGCAAGAGCGTGCCTACGAGGCGCCGCAGACCGAGCTGCAACGCATCCTCGCCGGCGTCTGGCGGGAGGCCCTGGGCGTCGAGCGCGTGGGCCTGAAGGACAACTTCTTCGAGTTGGGCGGCCACTCGCTGCTGGCGACCCGTTTGCGTGCCCGCCTGCAGGAGCAAATGGGGCTCGAACTGCCGCTGCGTCTGTTCTTCGAAGGCGAAACCCTGGAGCGCTTCGCCGCCAAGGTCGCCGAGCTGCAGCAGACGACCCGCGACGACCCGCTGGATGCCCTGGAAAACCTGTTTGCCGAAGTGGAGGCGCCATGACTGTCGCGGACCGTTTGCTCGCACTGGCCCGGCGCTTCGCCGAGCTCGATCCCGCGGCCCGCCGCCAACTGGGGGAGAAGCTCAAGGCCCAGGGCATGACCCTGGAGAGCCTGCCGATTCCGCCGCGCCCGGACGGCCGGGACCGCGTCGCCGCGTCCTACGCCCAGCGCCGTCTTTGGGCCATCTGGCAGCTGGATCGGCAGTCCGCGGCTTACAACCAGGCCGGTGCGCTGCGCCTGGAGGGCGAACTGGACCAGGCCGCGCTGCAGATCGCGCTGAACGCCCTGGTGGCCCGCCACGAAATACTCCGCACCGGCTTCGCCGAGTCCGCTGGCGAGCTGCTGCAAGTCATCCTGCCGCCGGCGCCGCTACCGCTGGACGTGCTGGACCTGCGGGCCGACGCAGATCCCGAGGCCGACCTGCGCCGCGCGATGGAAGCGGCCGCGCAACATGCCTTCGATCTGCACCAGGGGCCGCTGCTGCAGGTGAAACTGGTGCGCCTGGGCGAGCAGCGCCATGCACTGCTGCTGGCGCTGCACCACATCATTTCGGACGGCTGGTCGATGCAGATCCTGCTTGGCGAGCTGGCCGAGCTCTACGCCGCCCAGGTGGAAGGGCGTTCGCCCCAACTCGCCGCCTTGCCGGTGCAATACGCCGACTACGCGCTGTGGCAGCGAAACTGGCTGGAGGCCGGGGAGGGCGAGCGTCAGCTGGCCTACTGGCGCCAGGCCCTGGGGGAGCGGCCGCCGATCCTCGAGCTGCCCGCCGACCGCGCACGCCCGGCGGAAATGAGCTTCCGTGGCGCGAGCCTCGGTTTCGAACTGGACGCGGTGCTCGCCGCACGTTTGAAGGCAGTCGCCGCCGCCAATGGCGCCAGCCTGTTCATGTTGCTGCTGGCTGCGTTCAAGGCCCTGCTGCACCGCTATACCAGCCAGGGCGAACTGCTGGTTGGCGTACCGGTGGCTAACCGGCAGCGCCAGGAAGTGCAAGGGCTGATCGGCTTCTTCGTCAACACTCAGGTCCTGCGCACCGAGGTTCAGGGGCGCCTGCCGTTCCGCGCGCTGCTGGACGCGGTAAAACGCGCCGCGGTCGAAGCCCAGGACTGCCAGGACCTGCCCTTCGAAGAGCTGGTGGATGCCCTGGGCGTCGAGCGCAGCCTCAGCCGCAATCCGCTGTTCCAGGTCATGTTCAACCACGAGCAGCGCGGCAGTGCCGAACTCGCCGGCTTGCCGGGACTGCAGGCCAGGCTGGAAGTCGCGCCCGCCCGGGTGGCCAAGTTCGACCTCAGCCTGGACACCGAAGAAGACGTCAGCGGCCAGCTGCGCGGCGCCTTCACCTACGCCACCGACCTGTTCGACGCGCCGCGTATCGAGCGCCTGCGCGGGCATTTCCTGCGCCTGCTGGCCGATTGCGCCGAGCGCCCTGATGCGTCGATCGGCGAGCTCGCCCTGCTCGATGAGAACGAGCAGCGCCAGGTGGTGGAGGGCTGGAACGCTACCGCCACCGAGTATCCCGGCCCCCGGTGCATGCATGCGCTGATCGAGGACCAGGTGGCCGCCAGCCCGGATGCCACCGCCCTGATCGCCGGAGAGAGCCGCCTGAGCTATGCCGAGCTCAATGCTGCCGCCAACCGCCTGGCCCATTACCTGCGTTCGCGCGGTGTCGGCCCGGATCGACTGGTGGGCATCTTCGCCGAACGCTCGGTCGAGATGGTGGTCGGCCTGCTGGCCGTGCTCAAGGCCGGTGGCGCCTATGTACCGCTGGACCCGGACTACCCCGACCAGCGCCTGGCCTACATGCTGGAAGACTCTGGCGCGCGCCTGCTGCTGACCCAGGAACACCTGCGGGCGCGACTGCCTGAAGGCGGCCCCGAGGTGCTCTGCCTCGATCGCGATGCGGCACGGTTTGCCGCCGAACCGCTGGACAACCCGGTCCTGCTCAACCATCCGGACCAGCTCGCCTATTGCATCTACACCTCCGGCACCACCGGGCGCCCGAAGGGGGCGGGCAACAGCCATGCCGCACTGTGCAACCGCGTGCAGTGGATGCAGGCCGCCTTCGGCCTGGACAGCCGCGACCGCGTGCTGCAGAAGACGCCGTTCGGCTTCGATGTCTCCGTGTGGGAGTTCTTCTGGCCGCTGATGACCGGCGCTACCCTGGTGATGGCCGCCCCCGGCGCCCACCGCGACCCCGCCCGGCTCAAGGCGATCATCGCCGGCCAGGGCATCAGTGTGCTGCACTTCGTGCCGTCCATGCTGCAAGCCTTCCTGGCGTCCGAATCCCCGGCCGACTGCCCGAGCCTGCGGTTGGTGATGTGCAGCGGCGAGGCATTGCCGCTGGACCTGCAACAACGCTTCCTGGCCCAGAGCACGGCCGACCTGCACAACCTCTACGGCCCGACCGAAGCTGCCATCGACGTCAGTCACTGGCCCTGCCACGACGAGCCGGGCCTGGGCAGCGTGCCCATCGGCCGGCCCATCGCCAACCTGCGCCTGTACGTGCTCGACGAGCAACTGCAACCGGTGGCCCAAGGGCTGCCGGGCGAGCTGTACATCGGCGGATTGGGCCTGGCGCGCGGCTACCTGGGTCGTCCGGGGCTGACCGCCGAACGCTTCGTCGCCGATCCCTTCGGCCAGGGTGGCCGTCTCTACCGCACCGGTGACCTGGCGCGCTGGCGCGCCGACGGCGCCCTGGAATACCTGGGGCGTATCGACCACCAGGTGAAGATTCGCGGCCTGCGCATCGAGCTCGGCGAGATCGAGGCGCGCCTGCTGGAACACCCTGCGGTCAGCGAAGCCGTGGTGGTGGTCGCCGAGGGCGCCGCCGGTGCCCGGCAACTGCTGGGCTACGTGGTCGCCGCCGAGGACGAAAGCCTGCCCGAAGCGCTGCGCGCGCAACTGGGCGAATCGCTGCCGGACTACATGGTGCCGGCACAGATCATCACACTGGCGACGATGCCCCTAAGCGCCAACGGCAAGCTGGACCGCAAGGCCCTGCCGCAGCCGGTGCAGAAGAGCCGTGGCTTCGTAGCCCCCGAGGGGCCGGTGGAGCAAGCCCTGGCGAGCATTTGGCGCGAGGTGCTGGGGCTGGAGGAAATCGGCGCCCGGGACAACTTCTTCGAACTGGGCGGGGACTCCATCATCGCCATCCAGGTGGCCAGCCGTGCCCGCCTGGCCGGGTTGCAACTGGGCCCGCGCGACCTGTTCCGGCAGCAGACACTGCGCGAACTGGCGCGGGTTGCCTCCGCCATCGAGCAGGACCGTCATGAGGTGCAGCGTCCGAGCCGGGGCGAGATCGCCCTGACGCCGTTCCAGCAGCGCTTCTTCGAAATGCCCATGCCGCGGCGCCAGCACTGGAACCAGGCCCTGCTGCTGGCCCTGGACACGCCGCTGGAGCTGGAGCGGCTGGAGCGCGCACTCAACGCCCTGATGGCGCATCACGATGCCCTGAGCCTGCGCTTCAGCCGCAATTGCTCCGGTACCTGGCAGGCGAGCTATGAAGCGCCTGCCCCGGTTGAGCTCTGGCAATTCCGTGCGGTGAACGCCGACGAGCTGTCGGCCATCGTCAACCAGGCGCAGCGCAGCCTGGACCTGGAAAATGGTCCATTGCTGCGGGCGGCCTGGATCGAACTGAAGGAAGGCGGCTGGCGCCTGCTGCTGGCGATCCATCACCTGGTGGTGGACGGCGTGTCCTGGCGCATCCTGCTGGAAGATCTGCAGCAAGCCCTCGCCAGCGAACTCCCGCGCCTGCCCGCGCGCACCCACTCCCTGGGCGACTGGACCCGCTTCCTCGCGCAGCGCGCCGCGCAACCCGAAGTGCTGGCGCAACTGCCCTGGTGGCTGGCGCAGCTCGGTGAAACCGCCGGCGAATTCCCCGGCGCCCGGCAAGACCGCGCGGCGCTGGCCGGCGACGCCATCACCCTGACCCTGCAACTCAACGAAGCCCGCACCCGCCAACTGTTGCGGGAGGCGCCGGCGGCCTATCGCACCCAGGTCAACGACCTGCTGCTCTGCGCTCTGGCGCGCGCCTGGTCTCGCTGGAGCGGCCAGTCCGAGCTGCTGGTGGAGCTGGAAGGCCATGGCCGCGAAGAGCATCTGGCGGGGCTCGACCTGAGCCGCACCGTCGGTTGGTTCACCTCCACCTACCCGCTGCGCCTGTGCGCTGCGAAAGCCCCCGGAGAATCCCTCAAGGCGATCAAGGAGCAACTGCGCCAGGTGCCGGACAACGGCCTCGGCTTCGGTCTGCTGCAATGCCTGGCGCCGGCCGAGGTGCGCGCGCAGCTGTGCGGGCGTCCCGAGCCACGAGTGACCTTCAACTACCTTGGCCAGTTCGATGCCAGCTTCGACGGCAGACCGCTGCGCCGCGCCGCCGAATCCTGCGGCGACAGCGTCGATCCGGGGGCGCCGCTGAACAACTGGCTGTCCATCGACGGCGGCGTGGACAACGGCTGCCTGCGCCTGGGCTGGACCTTCAGCCCGCAACAAATCGACGAAGAGCGCCTGGCGGAACTGGTGGAGCTCTATGGCGCCGAGCTGGAAGCGCTGGTGGCGCACTGCCTGGACCCGGAAGCCTGCGGCGCCACGCCATCGGATTTCCCCCTGGCCCGCCTCGACCAGCTGCAGCTGGATGGCCTGGAGCTGCCCATCGCCCGTGTCGAAGACCTCTACCCGCTGTCGCCCATGCAGCAGGGCATGCTGTTCCACAGCCTCTACCAGCCGGGCGATGGCAGCTACATCAACCAGGTGCGCATGGATGTCGAAGGCCTGGACCTGGCGCGCTTCCGCGCTGCCTGGCAGGCCGCCCTCGACAGCCACGGGGCTCTGCGCAGCGCCTTCGTCTGCCCCGCCGGCAGCGGGCCGCTGCAAGCGGTGCTGCGCAATGTTGCGCTGGACCTGCATGAGGCGCCGGCGAGCGATCTGGACGAATTGGCGCGCGATGAGCGCCGCCCCTTCGACCTGCTGAACCCGCCGCTGATGCGCCTGCTGATGGTGCGCACCGGCGACAGCGGCCACCACCTGATCTGGACCTGCCACCACCTGCTGTTGGATGGCTGGAGCCAGGCGCAACTCTTCGCCGAAGTCATGCAGCGTTATGCCGGGCAGCAACCGAGCGCCCCGGTGGGACGCTACCGCGATTACATTGCCTGGCTGGGCCAACGCGACGCGGCGGCCAGCGAGCGCTTCTGGCAAGAGTACCTGGCCGGGTTGCAGGCCCCGACCCTGTTGGCTGGCGCCGTCGCCCTGGAACATCCGGGCAGTGGCGCCGCCGAACACCGTTCGCTGCTGCCGGCTGCTGCCAGCGAGCGCCTGCGGCAGTTCGCCCGCCAGCACAAGGTCACCCTCAGCAGCCTGCTCCAGGCGGCCTGGCTGCTCCTGCTGCAGCGCTATACCGGCCAGGATTGCGTGGCCTTCGGCGCCACCGTGGCCGGTCGCCCGGCGGAGTTGCCGGGCATCGAGCAACAGCTCGGCCTGTTCATCAACACCCTGCCCATCGCCGCCAGCCCGCAACCCGAGCGGACCGTGGGCCAGTGGCTGGAAGAGGTGCAGGCCCTGGGCCTGGCCGTGCGCGAGCACGAACACACCGCGCTGTACGACATCCAGCGCTGGAGCGGGCAGGGCGGCCAGGGGCTGTTCGACCAGATCCTGGTATTCGAGAATTACCCCCTCGACACCGGCATGCTCAGCGGCCAGGGCAATGGCCCGCGCTTCTCCAACCTGGTCAGTCGCGAGCAGGGCAACTACCCGCTGATGCTGCTGGTCAACCAGGGCGATGCCCTGGCCTTCTGCTACAGCTTCGACCGCGCCCGTTTCGACGCCGCGGCCATCGAGCGCCTGGACGGCCATCTGCACCACTTGCTGCTGGCCTTTACCGAGGATGCTTCGCGTCGCCTGGGTCAATTGCCGTTGCTGGTCGCCGACGAGCGCACGGCGTTGCTGGCGGCCGGCGCGGCCCGGGGTGCTGATGAAGCCGGCTTCGACCTGGTGCAGCGCTTCGAAGCCCAGGTGGCGCGCGCGCCGCAGGCTATCGCCCTGCGCCAGGAAGGCCTGCGCCTGTCCTATGCCGAGCTGAACCGCCGCGCCAACCAACTGGCCCACCGCCTGCAGGCGGCCGGCATCGGCCCGGAGGTGCGGGTGGCGGTCTGCCTGGAGCGCGGCCCGCAGCTGCTGGTGGCGCTGCTGGCGGTGCTCAAGGCCGGTGGCGCCTACGTGCCGCTGGACCCCGAGTTCCCCGCCGAACGCCTTCGCCACATGCTGGCGGACAGCCGTGCGCCGCTGCTGCTCAGCCAGTCGTCGTTGCGCGACGAACTCCACGCGTTGGGCACCGACGCCGAATGCTGGTGGCTGGATCAATCGAATGACGACGGCGCCGAATCCAACCCGGCACCCTTGGCCACGGGCGAGCACCTGGCCTATGTGATCTACACCTCCGGCTCCACCGGCAAGCCGAAAGGCGTAGCGGTGCGCCGCGCCGGGCTCGGCAACTTCCTCGCCAGCATGGCCGCCGCGCCGGGGCTGGCGGAGGAGGGCCGGATGCTGGCGCTGACCTCGCTGTCCTTCGACATCGCCGCGCTGGAGCTGTACCTGCCGCTGGTGAGTGGCGCCAGCGTGGTGCTGGTGGACCGCGACACCGCCCGCGATCCGGAGCGCCTCTGGGAGCAGATCGCCCAGCAGGGCGTCAGCGCCATCCAGGCCACGCCGTCGACCTGGCGCTTGCTGGCCGAGCATCCGCGCCTGCCGGAACTGGCCGGGCGGCAGGTGCTCTGTGGTGGCGAGGCGCTGCCGGCGGACCTGGCGCGCACCCTGGTCGGGGTGGCCGGCGAGCTGTGGAACCTCTACGGCCCGACCGAAACCACCGTGTGGTCGGCGCGCTGCCGCCTCGACGAGCAGCAGCCGCAGGCGTTCCTCGGCGAAGCGCTGGCCAACACCGCGCTGCACGTGCTGGACGAGGATCTGGAACCGCTGCCGCTCGGGGTGGCCGGTGAGCTGTACATCGGCGGCGAAGGCCTGGCGCGGGGCTACCACGAGCGTCCGGGGCTGACCGCCGAACGCTTCGTCGCCGACCCCTACGGCCGCGGCGAACGCCTGTACCGCACCGGCGACCTGGTGCGCCGGCGGGCCGATGGCGCCCTGGAGTACCTGGGGCGGATCGACCAGCAGGTGAAGGTTCGCGGCTTCCGCATCGAACTGGGCGAGATCGAGGCCTGCCTGCTGGCCGACCCGGCGGTACGCGAAGCGGCAGTGGTGGCGCGGCAACAGCAGCTGGTGGGCTACGTGGTGGCCGAGGGCGGCGACGAACTGCTCGGCCGCCTGCGCGAGCGGCTGCAGGCCCAGCTGCCGGACTACATGGTGCCGGCGCGGCTGATGCGCCTGGAGGCCATGCCGCTGACGCCGAACCGCAAGCTGGACCGCAAGGCGTTGCCGGAGCCGGAACTGGAAGCGCGGCTGTTCGTCGCGCCGCAAGGGCCGCTGGAACCCCTGCTGGCCGGCATCTGGCAAGCGGTGCTGGGCGTGGAGCAGGTCGGCGCCGAGGACAACTTCTTCGAGCTGGGCGG
>NZ_SSOK01000047.1:0-4575 GCF_029871195.1 Pseudomonas sp. BN415 | reverse complement strand
CGCCGAGCACATCTGCTTCCGCCCGGCGCGACTGGCCAAACCGGTGATCGCCGGCACCATACCGGCGCGGGTCACCAGCCCGCAGGCGGGCGACCTCTACAGCCACATCGACCTGGAAGGCCGCTACAAGGTCAACTTCCTCTTCGACCAGGACACCTGGCCCGCGGGGCAAGAAAGCATGTGGCTGCGCCTGGCGCGGCCCTATGCCGGCGACACCTACGGGCTTCACCTGCCGCTGATCCAGGGCACCGAGGTCGGCATCGCCTTCGAGCACGGCGACCCCGACCGGGGCTTCATCGCCTTCGCCCTGCACGACAGCCAGCACCCGGACCTGGTGACCCTGAAGAACTACAAGCGCAACGTGCTGCGCACCCCGGCCAACAACAAACTGCGGCTGGACGACACCCGCGGCCAGGAACACATCAAGCTCAGCACCGAACACAGCGGCAAGAGCCAGCTCAACCTCGGTCACCTGGTGGACGGGCAGCGGCAGAAACGCGGTGAGGGCTTCGAGCTACGGACCGATGGCTGGGGCGCCATCCGCGCCGGCAAGGGGGTGTTCATCAGTGCCGACGAGCAGGCCCGTGCCCAGGGTCAGGTGCTGGCGATGAACGAAACCCTGGCGCGGTTGCGGGAAGCGGGGGAGCAACTGCGGGTGCTTTCCGACGATGCCCAGACCGCCACCGCCGACCCGGCGGACGTGCAGGCTCAACTGACCTTCATGCGCGAGCAACTCGAACAGCTGCGCGAAGCCGTGGTGCTGCTCAGCGCCCCCCAGGGCATCGCCCTCACCAGCGGCCGGCACCTGCAGCTAGCCGCCGAACGCAACCTCATCGCCAACGCCGGCAAGGATGCGGCCCTCAGCGTGGTCCGGCGCCTATTCATCGGGGTGGGCGAGGGCGTCAGCCTGTTCGTGCGCAAGCTGGGGCTGAAGCTCATCGCCAACCAGGGCGCGGTCAAGATCCAGGCGCAGAACGACCGCCTGGAGCTGATGGCCCGCCATGGCCTGGACATCGTCAGCACCGAGGACGAAATCCACATCACCGCCAAGCAGAAGATCGTCCTCAACGCCGGCGGCAGCTACATCAGCCTTGACGCTTGCGGCATCGAGTCAGGCACCCAGGGTGAGCACCTC
This sequence comes from Pseudomonas sp. BN415, assembly GCF_029871195.1. Taxonomy (NCBI): domain Bacteria; kingdom Pseudomonadati; phylum Pseudomonadota; class Gammaproteobacteria; order Pseudomonadales; family Pseudomonadaceae; genus Pseudomonas; species Pseudomonas sp. BN415. Next base: position 3,440 of record NZ_SSOK01000047.1, on the reverse strand, counting down.
ATCAAGTCGGTGCATTTCGACTACCAGGGGCCGGCCAGCATGACGGCCGCACACCCGCAGTACCCCAAGCTCGAATCCGCGCCGCGATTACGCCTGCGTATGCCACAAACGCCCAATGCCCCGCAGACGACCTGGGCCGGCATGCCTTACAGGCTCTACGCCGACGGCGAGGAGCTGCAGCGCGGTGTGATGGACGACAGCGGCTACCTGAGCGTTAAACACCAGGTAGTGACCCGTGGCTATCGGCTGGAGCTGGCCAACGGCCTGTCCTTCCAGTTGCCCATCCCCAGCGACTACCGCAACCCCGAGCAGGGCGAGCTGGCCAACCTCGGCCTGCACAACCACAGCGCCGCTGCGGGCGACGCTATCCCGCACACGGAGCATCGCCGCTGGTACGCCTCATTGCTCCTACCCGCCGCACCAGGTGAGAAGGCGGATGGGGCAAGCACCGAGCAAGGTGGGCCAGGCAAATGGATAACGCAGGCCATTGACTACCACGGCGTCCGCAATACCGGGCAGATGTTTCTCAATCGCCTTGCCAGCCTGGGCGACGAAGGACGTCTTTTTGGCTCGGAAGGCAAGGACTACGAGCACACCAAACGCACCTTGCGCCAGAAATGGGTGGCGCTGGCGATAGACGAAGAGCACCTGGCCGCAAAGTCAGCCAAACATCGATATGGAGAAACGAGGGAGATCGAACAGACCTACTTGGAGGGGCCGGATAGTTGGCAAGTCGGTGGCAAATCCTGGCACTGGCAACCCGTAACAGCCAACACCGTCTACGAGGCCGCGGAGGTACCAGTATGACGATCACAAGCCGCAGGTGGTTACTGCTATGGGGGGCTATGGACCTCTTCCAGAGCCTTTGGTACACCCAGAAAAGCTGGAGTTCGGGGCGCACTCCATACCTTACGGACCTGCACAGCATCCTGAGGCTGAGTGCCGAGTTGGATATAGGGCTATCCAGTTTGGGAATGCTGTCCTGGTGCCTGCAACTTTCCATTGCCCTCACGACGGTGGGCTTCCTTTTGGGCTATCACCCCACCCGCTACCTGGCGTTGGCACAGATCCCACTGCGCCTGTTTTTCCTCTCCCCCTCCATTGCCCCCGTGCTGCTCTTGGCAGGCCACTTACCGAGCTTATTCATGCTTGCGCTGGTCATCGGCTCAGAAGCCCTCAAGGGCTGGAGCCTATGGCAGTGCGTGCGATGATAAGCGCCGTGCTAGAGCGCTTCGGGACTCAAGGAAGGTAGCCGCGTGCGTGTCTGTGAAATCACCGTCCCCGCAGGCTGGGACGGTGCAGTGGAAAGCCTGGGCCCCGATGAAGGGGGTGGGCGTTCTATTGGTTGGCGCGCATCCCTGCCCACCGCTTTCAGACGTCCGTCGGAAACGCCTTTCCTGCGTTTACCCGTCTCCCTGCACGAAGAAGCTCTTTTTCCAGTGTTCATTCTGAACTGGCCTGATAGCGGTTCTACGACGGCTCGCGGCAGTCTCCTGCGTTCTGTATTTACGCAGGGAAGTATCTCCGCATGCTTGACGAACTCCACCCCATCTTCGACCGCCGCCGCCACAAGCCCCGCGTTTGCAACCGTGATGCGCTGCTTGACGTGCTCGTCTTCCGGGGTAAGACGGCCAGCGTCAGTTTCCTCCCGCTACCCACACCGACGTTCTTAGCTCGCACGCGCGTGCCGCCGGCCCGGTCAGTGCGGCGCCGGCACGGGGTGATCAGTAGTTTCAATGACGAAGTGCCTACCGAACATCGCCGCGGGTACGCCGAGCTGCTCGCCAAACACCTGGGCCAGAAAGGATGTGCCCCATGAGACCCGCCAACGCCAGGCACCCCGAAATCGTCGTGCCCATCGCCCTCCAGCACACCCACGAAGCCGTCTGCAGCGCGCCCTGGTTCGTCTGCGATACCGAGTACCGGCCCTGGCCGGCCAGCTACAAGCCCCTGATCAATGGCGAGGAGGCCTTTCGTGCGGTGCACCAGGCCATCGCCAATGCCGAGCGCTCGGTCGACATCATCTGCTGGGGCTTCCAGCCTTCGATGCACTTCATCCGCGACGGCAGTGACGACCGCTGCATCGGCGTCCTGCTGGAAGAGAAGGCCCGGCAAGGCGTGCAGGTACGCATCCTGGGGTGGGAGATGCCGCTCAATGCAGCTGGGGTGGTGGGTGAAGCCAACTTGCCCGGTAAGGGCGGCCTCGCCGACCGGGCAGGGCAGACCTCCAGCGATGAGCAGTACGCCTACGACCGGCAGTGGTTCAAGCAATACGCGGTCGCCGATAACAAGGCCGCCGGCTTGGCGGATGCCCATATTCCGCTGTTCGTCAGCCGTGACTTCAGCCTGTCCGAGCGTGCGGAAATCGCCCACCAGCTCAAGCTCAAGCGCCTCGACCCGGAGCTGGCCAAACGCTCTGCCTTCACCATGCGTCACACGGTGACCCACCACCAGAAGTCCGTGCTGGTCGACTTCGAATTGCCGGAGCGGGCCATCGGCTTCGTCATGGGCCACAACATGCTTGACGAGTACTGGGACACCGACCACCACTCGGCCCTCTGCCGGCCGGATCCCAAGCGACCCGATGCGAAGACCCACGCCCCCAATCGCGGCCCTCGCGGTGCCTTGCCGCGCCAGGACATTTCCTGCCAGATCACCGGCCGGATCCTCAGGGACCTGCACCACAACTTCGCCACCGCCTGGGCCAAGGAAACCGGCGAAGACCTGTTGCGCTCACGCAACGCCGAAGAGGTGGCCGTGCAGCTGCAACCGCGCGCGGAATGCGGCACTGCACTGATGGCCCAACTGCTGCGCACCCAGGCCCAGGAACAGGGTGGGATTCGCGATATCCAGGCGGGTTACCTGAAGGCCATCAACAACGCCACCCAGTTCATCTACATCGAGAACCAGTACTTCCGTTGGCCGCCCCTGGCCGAAGCCATCAAACAGGCCGCGCAGGACCAGACCCGCGAAGGCCGCGACCCAGGGCAACACGGCAGCCTGCACCTGTTCGTGGTCACCAATGTCACGGACGAAGGCATCGGCAAAGGCACCGTCAACACCCAGCGCATGCTGGAAAGCCTCGGTCGGGCCGACACCATTCCTGTGGTCACCAAGCAGTTGCGTATCAAGAAAGCCGAAAAGGACATGCCACCCAAGCCCAGGCCCGATGGTGGCAATGACTGGCATGGCAAACAGGAGCTGGCCAAGTGGCAAGAGGCGTTGGATCGGCAGATCAAAGAGATTGAAGACGAAGACCTGATCCCCGAGCCACGCCCTGGCCTGAAGGTCCACATCTGCTCCCTGGTGGCCCCCGATTCGCCGGCCGGCAAGCCCTGGGTGCCGGTGTACATTCACTCCAAGCTGATGATCGTCAACGACGTACTCACCACCCACGGCTCGGCCAACATCAACACCCGCAGCATGCAGGTGGACAGCGA
>NZ_SSOK01000046.1:0-69057 GCF_029871195.1 Pseudomonas sp. BN415 | reverse complement strand
TAAGTGTTGCTAGAACGTCCTGAGCCAGGCTGCTTGCCGAGTTCTGCGGATGCTTCTGGTTTCTTCCCCCCGGACGAGTCCCTTTCTCAAGCACCGAAAGGAACCAAAGGGCTTGCCCCTGCATCCGGGTTTGGCTCCGCCAAACTACCCTCCCTCCATCCTTGCTCCAGGGGCACGGCGAGAGGGGCCATCCATGGCCCCACACGCCTCTCGCGGCATCCATGCCGCTCGTCCCCCTGCGCAACGATTCCGCTCGGCCTCTGATCCCCGTGCGCGCTGACCGGTAAGTTGACGTAGAGCGAAGCGAAACCCAACGGGAGGAGCCAGGCCTGGCTCTGTTGGTGGGTCGATGAAGCGCGACCCCCCCTACGGCTGCGCGCTGGCGGTGTTCTGTCGAGGAATCGCAGGACGGCGCCGCCAACCCACAGATGCAGGATTGGGTTCAGCCGTCGTCCCTTGGTTCGCTGGCGATGTCCCGCCCCAGCTGGCGCTGTCGGGGCAACAGCCAGGCGCAATAGCCCAGCAGCAAGACGCCGGCGCAAGCCATAGCGATAGGCGCACCCGCGTACTCGGCGAGCACGCCCACCAGCAGTCCGCCGATGGCGTCGAAACCGAAGCGGGTCGAGGTGTAGAGCGATACCACGCGGCCGCGCAGGCGTTCCGGTGCCAGGCTCTGCAGAAGGATGTTGGTGCCGACGTTGCAATTGGTGATGGCGAAGCCGAGCAGGGCCATGGCCAGCAGTGAAACAACCAGTTGTTCGCTGGCGGCGAAGGCCAGCAAGCCCGCGCCGCCCGCCATAGCGCACGCCATGATGCTGTTGACCAGGCTTGGCAGCGCGTGGCGATTGGCGAGGAACAGCGTGCCCAGCAACGAGCCCAGGCCAGCGGCGCCCCAGAGCCAGCCCAGGGTGCGCGCGTCGCCAACGAAGATGTCCTTTGCGAACACCGGCAGCAGCACGGCGTAGCTGGACGCGGTGAGATTGACCACTAGCACGCTGAGCATCATCAGGCGGATGGTCGGCCGGCCGGCGACATAGGCAAAGCCCTCGCGGAAGACATCCCCAGTGGAGCCGACGGCGCGCGGCGTAGGGGCCATGCGGATCACCAGCAGACCTGCCGCCAGGCCCAGGTAGGACAGGGCATTGAGCGCAAAACAGGCTGCCTCGCTGGTGAAACCCAGCAGCAGGCCGGCCAGCGGCGGGCCGACGAAGCGCGAGCTGTTGAACAGCATGGCGTTGAGTGCCAGGGCGTTGGGCAAGTCCGCCTTGCCGCTGACGAATTGGCTTAGGAGGGACTGGCGCAAAGGCGTGTCGAAGGCGTTGAGGATGCCCAGCAGCACCGCCATGGTGACGATCAGCGTGGGGCTGATCAGGTCAGTGGCCGTGAGCAATGCGAGGGCGGTGGCCTGCAAGCCGAGCAGCCCTTGTACGCCGATCAGCAGGCGGCGTTTATCGTGGCGGTCGATCCAGGCGCCGGCCAGTGGACCGACGAGCAATTGCGGCAGCAGAGACGCAAAGGTCGTGACGCCCAGCAACGCGGCTGAACCGGTGAGGCGATAGATCAACCAGGCCAGCGCCACCTGCTGCAGCCAGCTGCCCAGGGTGGAAATGGCCTGGCCGGCGAAATACAGGCGGAAATTACGGTGGCGCAGGGCGCGAATAGCGGCAGGCCAGGGGCGAGGATCAGGCATTCGAGTGGGCACGGAAAGCGACGAAAGAGGAAAGTTAATATATTAACTTGATTCGGATTCCCCTGTGCTTGCTCGTTGATCTTAAAGGGATCGATTCAACATCAACGACGTTGATGTTCTCTATCTGGAGTGATCACTTCTTAATCAACGCCCCATCCGTAAGATTGGCTCCGTACCCAGTTTTCAGCCTCCTCGAGGAGCCCACGATCATGAAAACCCAAGCCTTCGCTGCCCTGTTCATCGCCGCCCTGAGCACATCCGCCTTTGCCCTGCCGTCCGACTATCAGCCGGTGCTGGGTGAGTCCCGGGAAGCCACCACTATCCAGGTCATCGAGCCGGTGGCTGCTGAAGGTGGCTTCATGGTGCTGGACCGCGTCGCTGAAGGCGGTTCCGACCGTACTCAAGGCTTCCGTGTAGCCGAAAGTGGCTCCGACCGTACCCATGCCTTCCGCGTCGCTGAAGGTGGTTCGGATCGTCTGCTGCAGGCTCAACGCGTCAGCTGATTCCAACGCGTTGCAACCCCTCGAAGCCCGGCGGACGCCGGGCTTTTTGTTTATGGCCGCACAGCCACTGGCAGGCGCCTGTGCCTGTAGACCGTAGGATGGGTTGAGGTACGAAACCCATCGTCACCGAGTTGATAGGTTTCGCATGCTCACGGAACGCCGCGCCATCGTGTGGGCGAACGAGTTCGAACCCATGCCGAGGTCGAGCTGGCGAGCGAGGTCCTTGTTGGACAGGCCGTCGAGGCGCTGCAGGTCAGCAGCTCCGAGACGCGGTGTTCGTCCTGGCACAGAGCCGGGTGCAGTGGGTCGAAATCGCGGTAATGGTCGAGGTAGTCACGGTGGGGGCGGGCGTCCATGTGCAACAGCTGGAAGTCGCGGGCGCGAAGCTGCGGATCGACCCGGTAAAAGGCGAAGCAGGAAGCCGGGACCATCCGGCTGACGGCGTGCAGGCAGTGCAGGCCGAAGTCATCGTGCATGGCGCATCCTCCTGAACGGAAGAGCGCGGCATGGCCGCGCTCTTGAATGGGCCAGGCGCCCTCAGGTATAGCGCGACGCGCAGCTGATCCTTACCGGGCTTCCTGGAAGCCGATCGCCAGTGCATTGACGATGGTGTCGATCTGCTCCTTCTCGATCACCAGTGGCGGCGAGAGGATGATCTTGGTGCCCACCGGACGCACCATCACGCCGTTGGCGCGGGCGATCTCGGCCACGCGGTTGGCATAGCCACCCATGGGGTCGATGGGCTCGCGGCTGGTCTTGTCACTCACCAGGTCCAACGCAACCATCAGGCCCTTGCCGCGCACTTCGCCCACGGCGGCGAAGCGCTCAGGGAAGGTGGCCAGGCTCTTGAGCAGGTAGTCGCCCTGTTTCGCGGCGTTGGCCGGCAGGTTTTCCTTCTGCACGATGTCGAGGTTGGCCAGTGCGGCGGCGCAGGCCACCGGGTGCCCGGAATAGGTGTAGCCATGCATGATGGCGCCGGTGAAGGTGCCATTGCCGGCGAAGGCCTGCTCGATGCGCTCGTTGACCACGGTGGCACCCAGCGGGATGTAGCCGGAGGAGATGCCTTTGGCCAGGCACATGATGTCCGGCTTCACGCCCCACAGGCGGCTGCCGAACATGGCGCCGGAGCGGCCGAAGCCGGTGACGATTTCGTCGGCGATCAGCAGCACGCCGTACTTGTCGCAGACCTTGCGGATCAGCGGCCAGTAGTTCTCCGGCGGCACGATCACACCGCCAGCGCCCTGGATCGGCTCGGCAATGAAGGCGGCCACGGTGTCCGGGCTCTGGAACTGGATTTCACGTTCCAGCAGGTCAGCGCAGATCTGTCCGAGTTCTTCCGGGTCCTGGCTGTAGGGGTTGCGGTAGAGCCAGGGCGTGTCGACGTGGAAGCAGCCTGGCAGCAGCGGCTCGTAGTTGCGGCGGAATACGGTGTTGCCGTTGACCGACGCCCCGCCGAAGTGGGTGCCGTGGTAGCCCTGGCGCAGGGAAATGAACTTGGTGCGGTCGGCCTGCCCTTGCAGCTTCCAGTACTGGCGAGCCAGCTTCAGGGCGGTTTCCACGGCGTCCGAGCCACCGGAACTGAAGGCCACGCGGCGCATGCCCTCCGGTTCCAGCATGTCGATCACCAGGCGTGACAGCTCTTCGGCGCGTGGGTGGCTGATGCCGTCGAACAGCTGGAAGTATTCCAGTTCATCCAACTGGGCGGTAATGGCCGCTTTAATCTCCGCCCGGCCGTGTCCGACGTTGACGTTCCACAGGCCGGCCACGCCATCCACCAGGCGATTGCCCTTGTCATCGGTGACGAAGCAACCCTCGCCGCGGAGGATACGGATGGGTTCGCGCTGCTTCATCTCGTTGGGGTGCAGCATGGGGTGCCAGAAGGCGCTGTCGCGGGTACTCATGTGAAATCTCCTCTAGGGCAGCGGTGCAAGCTGCGTGGCTGCATTTGTGCCTCAAACGGTCGGCGAATACTTGCATCTGCCTGCCACGGGGTTTGCCTTTTTCTGCCAGAGCGGCTGGCAGCCATTGGCAAGTCCGGCGGCAGCCAGGATCAAGATCGCGCTCAGGGCTTGGCGCACAGTTCCTCTCGACTATCCGAGTGACCCGGTCGCCATGACGGCCGAGCGAGAAGAGGAATCGAGATGAGCATTGCCCTTGACCCCCGCGTGATGGCCTTTGTCCAGGTCCACCACGGCCTGTTGATCGACGGCCAGTCGCGGCCTGCGCTGTCCGGTGCCGAGATGCCGGTGCATAACCCGGCCACGGGCGAGGAGCTGGCCCGTGTCGCCGTGGCCGGCAAGGCCGATGTGGATCTGGCCGTGGCCGCGGCGCGGCGTGCCTTCGAAGGCAGTTGGGCGGCCCAGCGCCCGGCCGACCGCGAACGCCTGCTGCTGAAGCTGGCCGACCTGCTGGAGACCCATGGCGAAGAACTCGCGCAGCTGGAAACCCTGAACAACGGCAAGTCGATCAACCTGTCGCGGGCCATCGAGGTGGGCGCTGGCGTCGAGTACGTGCGCTACATGGCCGGCTGGGCCACCAAGATCGAAGGCAAGAGCCTGGACCTGTCCATCGGCGCCATTCCCGGCGGCAAATTCCGCGCTTACACCGTGCCCGAGCCGGTCGGCGTGGTCGGTGCCATCGTGCCGTGGAACTTCCCGCTGTTGATGGCCCTGTGGAAGGTCGTCCCGGCGCTGGCCTGCGGTTGCACCGTGGTGCTCAAACCTGCCGACGAGACCCCGCTGACCGCCCTGCGACTCGGCCAGCTGTGCCTGGACGCCGGCATTCCCGCCGGTGTGGTGAATATCGTCACCGGCGTCGGTGCCGAGGCCGGCGCGGCACTGGCGGCGCATCCGGGCATCGACAAGCTGGCCTTCACCGGCTCGACCCCGGTGGGCAAGCTGATCGCCCACTCCGCGGTGGAGAACATGACCCGCTTCACCCTGGAACTGGGGGGCAAGTCGCCGGTGATCGTGCTCGACGACACCGCCCTGGACAACGCTGCCGCAGGTGCCGCCGGGGCGATCTTCTTCAACAACGGCCAGGTCTGCACCGCCGGCTCGCGCCTCTATGTGCAGCGCACGTCGTTCGACCAGGTTCTGGAGCGCCTGCACGGCATTGCCACCTCCCTCAGCATCGGCGCGGGCCTGGACCCGAGCGCGCAGATCAACCCGCTGATCTCCGCCAAGCAGCAGCGCCGCGTGCTGGGCATGATCGACAGCGGCCGCGCCCAAGGCGCCAGCGTCATCTGCGGCGGCGAGGCCCACGGCGAGCAAGGCTTCTTCGTGAAGCCGACGGTGATTGCCAACGTGCGTCCGGACATGCAGGTGGTGCGCGAGGAAATCTTCGGCCCGGTGCTGGTGGCCACGCCCTTCGACGAGATTGACGAGGTGGTGCGTCTGGCCAACGACAGCCCTTACGGCCTGGCCGCGAGCATCTGGTCCAACGACCTGAAGCAGGTGATGGGACTGATCCCGCGCCTGAAGGCCGGCACCGTGTGGGTCAACGCCCACAACCTGCTGGACCCCTCCATGCCCTTCGGTGGCTTCAAGCAGTCCGGCATCGGTCGCGAGATGGGCCATGCGGCGATCGAGGCCTTCACCGAGAACAAATCCGTGTGCATCGCCTACTGAGCGACGCTCCCCCGCATCCACTCGTGAGGAACACAAGAATGAACAAGACCTCCACCAATGGCCTGGACGTGACGGCACCGGCTGCGCCCGCAGCGCCCGTTGCGTCCGCCCGACCGGCGAAGAAAGCCCTGGGCTTCACCACCATGATCGCCATCTGCATCGGCGTTGTGGTGGTTCAGGGCGCGATGATGTCGGCGTTGCAGGGCCTGGGCTTTGGCGGCCTCGGCTTCATCGCCGCCTTCGCCGTGGCCTTCATCCTGGCGCAGTGCTATGTGCAGAGCTTTGCCGAACTGTCGCTGATGTTTCCCCAGGCGGGGACCTTGGCGACCTACACGCAGAAGGCCATCGGTCACTTCCCGGCCATTGTCGCGGTGTTCGCTGGCTACGTGATCGTGGCGATGTTCGGGCTTTCCGCCGAGCTGCTACTGGTGGATGCGATCCTCGACAAGCTGTTCCCCGGCGTCTTCCCCGCCACCTTGGTGCCGCTGTCCATCCTGGTCGTTCTCACGGCGCTGAACATCCTCGGCACTGATGTGTTCGCCAAGCTGCAGAACGTCTTCACCTTCGCCATGGTGGCGGCTTTGTTGCTGGTGGGTCTGAGCGCGGTGGGCGGGCTGGCCGAAGCACCGGCGGCAGGCTTCGTACCTGACGTGAACTGGGGCTGGGATGGCATTCTCGATGGCAGCTTCATCGGCCTGGTGGCCCTTGCCATGTGGCTGCTGGTGGGGGCCGAGTTCATCTGCCCGCTGATTGGCGAGGTACGCCAGCCGGAGCGCAACATCCCGCGCTCGATGACGCTGTCGCTGACCATCACCTTCACCCTGTTCGTGATTTTCTGCGTCGGTGCCAGCCGCTACTTGTCGGTGGAAACCCTGACGACCTCGCCGTTGCCGTACCTGGACTACGTGTTCGCGGTGTTCGGCAAGGGCGCGGTGATCATCGCCACGGTCATGGCGCTGACCGCCACCTGCTCCACCGTCAACACGGTGCTGGCGGCGGTGCCGCGCATGCTCTGCGGCATGGCTGAGAACGGCCAGGCCTTCCCGCAGATGAAGGTGCTGCACAAGCGTTTCGGTACGCCGTGGATGGCCATCGTCTTCGTGGCGATCATCATCGCCCTGCCGTTTCTGCTGATGGGGCCGGATTCCATCATCACGCTTCTGATCGCGGCGTCCACCAGCTGGCTGCTGGCCTACATCATCGCCCACGTCAATGTGATGGTGCTGCGTCGACGCCAGCCGCACCTGCCGCGCCCCTACAAGTCTGCTCTCTACCCGCTGCCGCAGATCGTCGGCATCCTCGGCATGGGCTACATCGCGCTGAACAATTCCCCGTCGCCGGAGATGACGCAGACGGTGTACCTGCTGACTGGCGCGGTACTGGGGCTGGTGGGGCTGATTGCCTTGGCGTGGGTCAAGCTGGTGATGAAACGCAAACTCTTCGAACCGGATATCTGAGGTTCACCAAGAGGGATTCAAGGGCCGCAATGCGGCCCTTTTTCATACCTGCTCGTGGGTAATCGAGTCAGCGGCGATGATGGCTTGTCGGTATATTATTAACATGTTAATTGTGTAGCCATAACGACAAGGCCGGCTTCAGCCCGCCCCGGAGGTGTCCGATGGTTACTCCAGCTGTCCGCTCCCATGATTTCGATTCCTGGCTCCGTGCCCTGCAAGGTGTTTGCGGGCGCTTCGAGTCGCGGCCGGCGCTCAGCCAAGGCCTGTTCATCGGCGAGATCGCCCGCCAGGATCTCTCCGGCCTGGAAGTGGCGCAGATCCGTACCAATGCTGGGATGATCAACCGCCAGCGCACCTCCATCGATCACGACGACGACCGCTACTGTTTCCTGGTCGTCCAGCGCAGCGGCCGCGCCCAGTTGCGCCAGAACGGCGAAAGCGTCGAACTGGCACCCGGCGAAATGGCCTTGATGGATTCGGCGCGCGCTTGCGAGATCCTGCCGCATGGGCTGATCGAGCACGCTTCTTTCCATTTGTCCCGCGAGGATGTCTGCCGCCATTTGCCGGAAGGCCGGCCGACCTTCGGCAAACTCTCCCAGCATTGTGCCAGTGGCCGTGTGCTGCGCACCCTGGTGGAGCAGATCTGTGGCGGGGAACTGGACCATTGCGCCGGCCTGGAGGAGGGCGATGCCCTGCAGGAAGCGCTGATCGCCCTGCTGGCACCGACCCTCAAGCAGCAAGCCGGACAAACCACCAGCGAGCTGGACGGTTCCCACAATGCCGGCCTGCGCAGCCTGGCCCAGCAATTGATCGACCAGTCCCTGTCGGAGCCCGGCCTTACGCCGCTGGCCCTGGCCAAGCAACTGAATATCTCGGTGCGCCAGCTCTATCGGCTATTCGAGGACCAGGGCGACAGCGTCTGCCGCTTCATCCAGCGTTCGCGCCTGAAGCGCAGCGCCGCCGACCTCGCCAATCCACGCCTGCGCAATGACTCGATCACGGATATCGCCTTCCGCTGGGGCTTTACCGATTCCGCGCATTTCAGCCGCACCTTCAAGAAGTACTTCGAGCAGTCACCGAGGGAATATCGCGCCAGCGCGTTCATCGGTTGAGGGGGCGGGTCTGTAGGAGCGAGCTTGCTCGCTCCTACAGGGCGATCCTCTGTTTCAACTTCCGCGCTACGCCGCGCACGCCCGGCTCGTAGATCGCGCGTTCAACCGCCGCCAACGCCAGCCTCAGCACCTGTTCAGCGATCAACTCGTGCTGCTGGTACATGGAATTCACCGGCAGTGGCAGGAAGTCCAGCAACTGGGTGTCGCCGAAGGTGCCCACGCGCAGCCGTCCGGGCCAGGCGCCGTGTTCGCGCAGGGCGTCCAGCACGCCGGCCAGCAGCACGTAGGCGGTGGTGATCAATACATCCGGCAACTCGCCCTGTTGCAGCAGGTCGGCCATCAGGCGCTGGCCGCATTCACGGCTGAAGTCTTCGCCCTGGAGTTCCAGCACTTCGCATTTGAGCCCTTTCAGGGCCTCATGAAATCCCGCGCTGCGTTCGGCGCTGATAGGCAGGTCTGGCCGCGCACCGAGCAGGGCGACGCGCCGGGGAGCGGGTTTGAGCAGGCTGCGGGTGAGCTGCTGGCTGGCCAGGCGGTCGTCGCTGACCACCGAGCAAAATCGCCGGGGGTCGCGTACCCGGTCCACGGCAATCACCGGCAGGCCCTCATCCAGCAGTTGCCCGAGACTGTCGTCTTCCTTTGGCAGGCAACTGGCGACGATCAGGGCGTCGCAGCGCCGCGCTCGGAACAGCTTGAGCAGTTGCCGCTCGCTGTCCGGCTCGTCGTCGGAGCTTGCGATCAGCAACTGATAACCCCGTGCCCGCGCGCCTTGTTCCAGCAGCTTGGCCAGGCGCGCGTAGCTGGGGTTTTCCAGGTCCGGAAGGATGAAGCCAAGGGTCCGCGTTTGCCGGCTGCGTAGCCCCGCAGCCTGGGGGTTGGGCTTGAAACCATGCTCGTCCACCACCGCCTGCACGCGCTCCACGGTCGCTGGGCTGATGCGCTTCTGCTCGGCCTTGCCGTTGATCACGTAACTGGCCGTGGTCACCGAGACACCGGCCAGGCGGGCGATATCACTGAGTTTCAAGTTGGCGACTCCTGTTATGCGGATGTGTTTCATCGGACGGGCTTCAAGAATCGAAGATTATCGAGTAACGTGCCAGCTCAGTTTAGTGAAACGATTCAGCATGCGCTCTGTCTACTCTTTAGCCAACCAATGCGACGGTTGGTAGCGCAGGTTGTTGGCAGGTGACAAATACAAGAAGGGCGCAACGCCCGTGAGAGGTGACGCAATGCTCGAACTGACCGCAGGGCAGATTTCCATGGGCCTGGTCGCGACGGATAAAGCTGCCGCATTGCGGATGCTCGCCGAATTGCTTGAGGGCGATGGCCTGGTCGCGCCGGGTTATCTTGCCGGGCTGGAGGCGCGTGAAGCCCAGGGTGCGACCTACCTCGGCCAGGGCATTGCCATTCCCCACGGCACCCCGCAAACCCGCGAGCTGGTGTTCACCACCGGCGTGCGCCTGATGCAGTTTCCCGATGGCGTGGAGTGGGGCGATGGCCAGCGGGTCTATCTCGCCATCGGCATTGCCGCCAAGTCCGACGAACACCTGCGCTTGCTGCAGATACTCACCCGTGCGCTGGGCGAGGCGGATCTGGGCAGCGAGCTGCGTCGCGCCGAAAGCCCGGAAGACATCCTCAAGCTGTTGCAGAGCGCGCCCCAGGAGCTGGCCCTGGACGATCAACTGATCGGCCTTGGCGTCGCGGCGCAAGACTACGACGAGCTGGTGCTGCAAGGCGCGCGCTTGCTGCGCCGTGCCGATTGCGTGGGCAGCGGATTCGCCGCCGCGCTGCTGCAGGGTGAACCGCTGCCGCTGGGCGATGGCCTCTGGTGGTTGCACAGCGACCAGGCGGTACAACGTCCGGGCCTGGCGTACCTCACGCCGGAAAAGCCACTGCGCTATCTCGATCAACCGCTCAATGGCCTGTTCTGCCTGGCGAGCCTGGGGGACACCCACCTGGCCCTGCTGGAGCGGCTGTGTGCGCTGCTGATCGAAGGTCGGGGCCGCGAGCTGGCCCGTGCCACCCAGCGCCGTGCCGTGCTGGAAGCATTGGGGGGCGAAAGCCAGCCCGACTGGCCCAGCCTGCGCCTGCCCCTGGCCAACGCCCATGGCCTGCATGCGCGTCCGGCCAAGGAGCTGGTGCAACTGGCCAAGACCTTCGACGGCGAGATCCGGCTGCGGATAGCCGACAGCGGTGCCGCTGCCGTGTCCGCCAAGAGCCTGAGCAAGCTGCTGAGCCTCGGCATCCGCCGTGGCCAGGTCATTGAGATCATGGCCGAGCCGGCCATCGCCGACGCCGTGTTGCCGGTACTGAAAACCGCCATCGAACAGGGCCTGGGCGAAGAGATTGAACCGTTGCCGATCTGTGCAGAGCCCGTGCAGGAGGAAGAGCCGGAAGCCCTGCCCATCGCCGCCCCGTTGCCGGGTAGCCAGCTCCAGGCGGTGCCGGCTGCCCCCGGCATTGCCGTTGGCCCGGCGCACATCCACGTGCACAAGGAGTTCGACTATCCGCTGCGCGGCGAGTCTCCTGGCTTCGAGCGCGAGCGTTTGCTCCAGGCCATCGGCCATGTGCGCGGCGAAATCGAGGCGCTGGTGCTGCGCAGCGAGGCCAAGGCTATCCGCGAGATCTTCATCACCCACCTGGAGATGCTCGCCGACCCGGAGCTGGGTGACGAAGTGGACGCCCGCCTCAAGCAGGGCGAAAGCGCCGCCGCCGCCTGGATGACGGTAATCGAGAGCGCCGCCGCTCAACAGGAAAGCCTGCATGATGCACTGCTGGCTGAGCGCGCCGCTGACCTGCGCGACATCGGCCGCCGCGTGCTGGCCCAGCTTTGTGGGGCCGAGGAGGCGCCTGAACCGCAAGAGCCGTACATCCTGGTGATGGACGAAATGGCGCCGTCGGATGTGGCACGCCTGGACCGTCATCGCGTGGCCGGCATCCTCACTGCCCGTGGTGGCGCCACGTCCCACAGCGCCATCGTCGCCCGTGCCATGGGTATTCCTGCGCTGGTCGGCGCCGGGGCGGGTGTCCTGCTGCTGGCAGCGTGCACGCCACTGCTGCTGGATGGCCAGCGTGGTCGCTTGATCGTGACGCCGAACGCCGAGCAATTGGAGCGCGCTCGCCAGGAGCAGGAAGGTCGCCAGCGTCGCCTGCAACTGGCCGATGCGCACAAGCTGGAACCGGCCCTGACCCGTGACGGTCATCGCGTGGAAATCTGCGCCAACCTGGGCGAGAGCGCCGGTGCGGCCAAGGCCGTGACCCAGGGCGCCGAGGGTGTGGGCCTGCTGCGTACCGAATTCATCTTCATGGCCCATCCCCAAGCGCCGGATCTGGCCACCCAGGAAGCCGAGTATCGCCGCGTGTTCGATGCCCTCGACGGGCGCCCGCTGGTGGCACGAACCCTCGACGTCGGCGGCGACAAACCTTTGCCTTACTGGCCCGTGCCGGAAGAGGAAAACCCCTTCCTCGGCGTGCGTGGCGTGCGCCTGACCCTGCAACGTCCGCACCTGATGGAAACCCAGTTGCGTGCGCTGCTACGTGCCAGCGACGGTCGCCCATTGCGCATCATGTTCCCCATGGTTGGCAGCGTCGATGAATGGCGCCAGGCTCGCGACATGAGCTTGCGCCTGGCCGCCGAGATTCCCCAGGCCGACCTGCAACTGGGGATCATGGTCGAGGTGCCGTCGGCAGCGCTGATCGCACCGGTGCTGGCCAGGGAAGTCGATTTCTTCAGCATCGGCACCAATGACCTGACCCAGTACTGTCTGGCCATAGACCGTGGCCATCCGACGCTCTCCGCCCAGGCCGACGGCCTGCATCCAGCGGTGCTGCAACTGATCGACCTCACCGTGCGTGCGGCCCATGCCCATGGCAAGTGGGTAGGCGTGTGCGGCGAGCTGGCCGGCGACCCGCTGGCAGTGCCGCTGCTGGTCGGCCTCGGGGTGGACGAACTGAGCCTGTCCGCCGGTGGCATTGCCGAGGTCAAGGCGCGCGTGCGCGAATTCAGCCTGTCGGCGGCCCGCGAACTGGCCGAGGGCGCGCTCACGATGGAAAGCGCAGCGGCGGTGCGCGAACTGGCGGAGCGCTTCTGATGGCACGCATCCTGACCCTGACCCTGAATCCCGCCCTCGATCTGACCCTGCGCCTGGAGCGACTGGAGCCCGGCCAGGTCAATCGCAGCCTGGAGCAGGCCAGTCACGCCGCCGGCAAGGGCGTGAATGTGGCCCAGGTACTGGCCGATCTCGGTCACAGCCTGACCGTCTCGGGCTTTCTTGGTGCGGACAATGCCGACGCCTTCGAGGCGCTGTTTGCTCGGCGCGGCTTCACCGATGCCTTCATCCGTGTACCGGGGGAGACCCGCAGCAATATCAAGCTGGCGGAAGTCGATGGCCGCATCACCGATATCAATGGACCCGGTCCGCGGGTGGATGCGGCGGCCCAGGTCGAACTGCTGCTCCAACTGGATAGCCTCGCGCCTGGCCATGACCTGGTCGTGGTGGCCGGCAGCCTGCCTCGTGGCGTGGAGCCGCATTTCTTGACTGACTTGATTGTGCGGCTCCAGCGCCATGGGCTGAAGGTCGCCCTGGACACCAGCGGCGAAGCCCTGCGTGCCGGCCTGCTTGCCGTGCCCTGGCTGATCAAGCCGAATACGGACGAGCTCGCTGAAGTTGGCCGTCGTGATCTGACCGGAGTGGAGGCCCAGCGGCAGGAAGCCCGTCAGTTGCAGGCGATGGGCATCGAGCACATCGTCATCTCCCAAGGCGCAAACGGCGTGAACTGGTTCGGCCCCGGCGTGGCTCTCCATGCCCAGCCGCCACGGGTCACCGTGGCCAGCACCGTGGGCGCGGGCGATTCCCTGCTGGCTGGCATGGTCCATGGCCTGCTCAGTGGCTGGCCGGCGGCGCGCACCTTGCGCCATGCCACCGCCATCGCCGCCCAGGCCGTAACCCAGGTCGGTTTCGGCATCAGCGATGCCGCGCAACTGCAACAGCTCGAAGGCGCCGTCGACGTCCAGGCGCTGCCAGAACAACAAGAGGTGTCCTGATGAAACTTGCCATAGTCACCGCCTGCCCCAATGGCAAGGTCACCAGCGTGCTGTGTGCGCGCCTGCTGGATGCCGCCGCGCAGCGTCTGGGTTGGAGCACCAGCGTGGAAGTGGTCGACCCGCAGCATCCGGAGAACCAGTTGTCCGCCGCCACGCTCGACGCTGCCGACTGGGTGTTGGTGGTGCGCAGTGGTCCGTTGGACCTCGGCCGCTTCGCCGGCAAGCGTATTTTCCTCGCCAGCCCGAGCGAAGCCCTGCGCGACAGTGAAGCGTTCCTCCTGCGCGGCGCTGTCGAAGCGAGGGAGCTGGAAGTCGAAGCGGCGGCTGCCGCCCCCGACGCCAATGCGCGCCCGCGCATGGTCGCTGTGACGGCCTGTCCCACGGGCGTGGCGCACACCTTCATGGCGGCAGAGGCGCTGAAGCAGGCGGCCCAACGCCTGGGCTACGAACTCCAGGTGGAAACCCAGGGTTCGGTAGGTGCGCGCGATCCGTTGAGTCCGGAAGCCATCGCGGCTGCCGACGCCGTTCTGCTGGCCACTGATATCGAAGTCGACACCGGCCGTTTCGTCGGCAAGAAGGTATTTCGCTGCAGCACCGGCGTTGCGCTCAAGCAGTCCGAAGCCACCCTGAAGCGCGCATTGAGCGAAGGGCAGTTGCTGGAAGGCAAGTCGGGTGGGGACGTCCAGACGGGCAAGGCCAAGGCCGAGCCCAAGGGGGCCTACAAGCACCTGCTTACCGGAGTCTCCTACATGCTGCCGATGGTAGTGGCGGGGGGCTTGCTGATCGCGTTGTCCTTCGTCTTCGGCATCGAGGCGTTCAAGGAAGAAGGCACCTTGGCGGCCTCGTTGATGCAGATCGGCGGCGAGGCGGCGTTCAAACTGATGGTGCCGCTGTTGGCGGGCTATATCGCTTACTCCATCGCCGACCGGCCGGGCCTGGCTCCGGGCATGATCGGCGGGCTTTTGGCCAGCACCCTGGGCGCGGGGTTCATCGGCGGCATCATCGCGGGTTTTCTGGCCGGCTACTCGGCGCGGGCCATCAATCGCCATCTGAGCTTGCCGCAGAGCGTCGAGGCGCTGAAGCCGATCCTGATCATCCCGCTGCTTGCCAGCCTGTTCACCGGCCTGGTGATGATCTACGTCGTCGGTAAGCCGGTAGCGGGCATGCTCACCAGCCTCACCCATTTCCTCGACAACATGGGCACCTCCAACGCGATTCTCCTTGGCCTGCTGCTGGGCGGGATGATGTGCGTGGACCTCGGCGGCCCGATCAACAAGGCCGCGTACGCGTTCTCGGTGGGTTTGCTGGCCTCGCAGAGCTACGCACCGATGGCAGCCACCATGGCGGCCGGCATGGTGCCGCCCATCGGCATGGGCATTGCCACCCTGCTGATGCGCCGCAAGTTCGCCCAGAGCGAGCGTGAGGCGGGAAAGGCGGCATTGGTGCTGGGGCTCTGTTTCATCTCCGAAGGTGCCATCCCCTTCGCCGCCAAGGACCCGCTGCGGGTGATCCCCGCCAGCATCGCCGGCGGTGCCCTGACCGGGGCGCTGTCCATGTATTTCGGCTGCAAGCTGATGGCGCCCCACGGCGGCCTGTTCGTGCTGCTGATCCCCAACGCCATCAACCACGCGCTGCTCTACCTACTGGCGATAGTCGCCGGCAGCCTGGTAACCGGCGTGCTCTATGCGTTGCTCAAGCGCGGCGCTGAGCAAGAGATGGTGTTGGAAGGCAGCCGCACTGCCTGAGGACCTGTAGGATGGGTCCCACCCATCCTGCGACTGCCTTTGCCATGCTGCTTATTTCCAACAACGTTCACCTGCCGGACGACGAAATCGAGCTGACCGCCATCCGCGCCCAGGGCGCGGGTGGGCAGAACGTCAACAAGGTGTCCAGCGCAATGCACCTGCGCTTCGATATCAATGCCTCGTCCTTGCCGCCCTTCTACAAGGAACGGCTGCTGGCGCTGCGTGACAATCGCATCACCGGTGAAGGCGTGATCGTCATCAAGGCCCAGCAGTACCGCACCCAGGAACAGAATCGCGCGGACGCCCTGGAGCGCCTGGCGGAGCTGATCCGCAGCGTGGCCAAAGTGGAAAAGGCGCGGCGGCCGACCAAGCCCACGCTGGGCTCGAAAAAACGGCGCCTGGAAGGCAAGGCCAAGCGCGGGGCGGTCAAGGCAGGGCGGGGGAAGGTGGATTACTGAGGTGTTCGGGCGGGGCCGTGCGCTTGATTCGTCTCTTGGGTTTCTCGGCATCACCGCACGGGAATGGCCGGATTGGGTAATTGGACTGGTTCCATGTCTTTAGCGTTTCCATGCAACTGAATCATTCGGGGTGGCAGCGCATCGAATAGGTGCTTCTTGGAACGTTCCGTCGACGTAGTCGGAAAAGTCGCCAATCGTCAGGGGCGGCTGCCGATGGTGTCGGATGCGCGAATTTCGCATATTTCCGGGCCTCAAAAGAGCCGCTACCTGTGACGGGTGGCCAGGAGATCTGCGCCTTGAACCTGCTTCCTCCGCTGCCAGACGTGCTTGCACTTCGCCTGGAGCTCTTGCTCGCCATGACCAGGCGTGAAGTTGAGTCGCGCTATCGGGATGCAGTAATGGGGCGCATCTGGATCATCCTTTCGCCTGTTCTGCTGCTCCTGATCTACACCTTCGTCTTCGGCGTGGTGCTCAAGTCGCGCTGGGGAAGTGAGCAGGACACCTTTTCCTTTGCGCTGACGCTTTTCGCTGGGCTCCTGCTCAACGGCATTCTCGCAGAGGGCCTTTCCAGGGCTCCAGGCATCGTTCCAGGTAACGTCAACCTGGTGAAAAAACTGGTCTTCCCGCTTGAGATCCTTCCCCTCACACCGATACTGGCTGCCTTCATCAATTCTGCGCTTGGCTACCTGGTACTTATCGTCTTTCTCGTCATCAAGGGCGTCGCGCCGGGGTGGCCGGTTATCCTGCTGCCGCTAATGCTCCTGCCATTCCTGCTTTGCGTAACGGGGCTGGCCTGGTTCCTATCCGGACTCGGCGTCTACGTTCGCGATACTGGCCAGTTCGTCCACTTCCTCCTGATCCTCCTGCTGTTCATCAGCCCAGTCTTCTATCCGCTCAGCTCGCTGCCGCCTGCTGTGCAGCCATACCTGTACATGAACCCGCTGACTGTCCCGGTGGAAATGGTTCGTGCCGTGTTGTTCGACTCGCCGCTGCCAGAGTTCGGTGTTATTGCGCTCTACTGTGCTATGTCGATGCTGGTGTTCCTGCTTGGTTTGGCCTGGTTCCGTCGTGTCCAGGAAGGTTTTGCCGATGTCCTTTGATTCCCAGCAGGCGCTTTTGCAGTGGCGGTCGCTTGGGCAGCGGCTACTCGAACGTGGGCTGGTGAACCAGCAAGAACTCGACCGTGCCCTGGCCATGCAGCGCAAGGTCGGTGGGCGATTGGGAGGCATACTGGTGCGTTCCGGCGCGCTTGCGGAAAGCGCGTTGCTTCAAGTTCTGGCTGATCAATTGCAGATGCCGTTGGTGGGGGAGCACCTCGAGCCGCCTTCGGAACAAGTGATTACGGCGTTCCTGCAAACCTCCCCGATCAACTCCGATTGGTTCGTGGAGGAGCAAGTGGTGGTGTGGGAGGACGGTGAGCAACTGCTGTTCGCTGCCAGAGATCCGCTTTCGCCTTCGATCCCGGAAACCCTCCAGTATTTCTATCCGGGGCGGGCCATACGGCCGGTGCTGTGTCGAGCCCAGGATATGGACGCCTGGCTTGAACGCTGTCTCGATCTCGCCCGCCAAGGGGCTATCCAGGGGGGCGACGGCCGTGACGACGTGCGCCATTTGCGCGAAATGGCTGAGGAGGCTCCGATAGTCGAGCTGGTCAACAACGTGATGGGGCAGGCTATCGAGAAACGCTCGTCGGACATCCATATCGAGCCGCGTGAATTCGATTTCCGCATTCGATTCCGGATTGATGGCGTGTTGCAGGAACAACTCAACTTACCGCGCGAGCGATTTGCTGCCGTGGTTTCGCGGATCAAGCTGATCTCCGCCATCGATATCGCCGAGCGTCGACTTCCGCAGGATGGGCGCATGAGCATTCGCGTAAGCGGCACCGAACTGGATGTGCGCGTCTCGACATTGCCCGGTGTCCATGGGGAATCAGTCGTGATGCGGTTGCTGCCCAAGGAGCGTGAATCCTTGCGACTAGATCGTTTGGGCATGTTGCCCGATCATCTGGGCATCCTGCGCAAATGGATAGCGGAGCCCCATGGCATCATCCTGGTTACCGGACCTACCGGATCCGGCAAGTCGACCACCCTCTACGGTACCCTTGCGGAGATCAACGATGGTGTGCGCAAGATCATCACGGTGGAAGATCCGGTCGAGTACCAGGTACCCAATATCACCCAGGTACAGGCCCACGCCGATATTGGCCTGACATTCGCCGCAGCGCTCCGTTCGATTCTTCGTCAGGACCCGGACGTCATCATGATCGGTGAGATTCGTGACCTGGAAACCGCAGAGATTGCTGTGCAGTCTTCCCTGACCGGCCATCTGGTGTTCTCGACCCTCCACACCAACGACTCGGTAAGTGCCTTCACCCGCCTCGTGGACATGGGTGTCGAGCCATTTCTCGTAGCCTCTCCGGTGCGCGGGGTTCAGGCCCAGCGCCTCGTCCGCAGGCTCTGCCAGTACTGCGCGGAAACGTGCGCCCCGAGCATTGGCGACGCGGAGCTGGAAGACACTCGCATGGTCGCTGCCCGGTTATTTCCAGGGCAATCGGCGCGGTGGAAACGGGCTCGTGGTTGTGAGCGTTGCGAAGGTACCGGCTACCGTGGGCGCCTAGGAATCTATGAGTTGGTTGATCTAACTCCGGAAATGCGCGAACTGATCGTACAACGAGCAACTGCTGAGCAACTGCGGCGTTTGGCCCACGAGCAGGGCATGCGAAATCTTCGAGGCGACGGCCTCTTGAAGGCCTGGCTCGGCGAAACCTGTCTCGACGAAGTTCGTCGTGTAACCAGTGGTTGATCTCATGACCTTCATCTATGAGGCCATCGATCGGAGCGGCCGGCGATTCATCGGCGAACTCAATCTTCCCTCTCGGCAGGACGCGCTGCGGCAACTGCAGAACCAGGGATTGACGCCACTTCGCCTGGAGCAGAAGAGGCGGGCGCTTGGCCGTCGTCGCCATCTGCGTGCTGAGGAGTTGAACATGGCCTTCCATGAACTTGCGACGCTGCTCGCTGCTGGAGTGACGCTGGCGGAAGCGGTGGCGGCTCAGGAGCGGACTGCCCACCATCCCGTCCTGGTGGCTGCGTTGGAGGTCATCGGAAGCGGCTTGCGAAGTGGGCAATCGTTTCCTGCTGTACTAGAGGCATCCGGACTGCCCTTGCCTAAGTACGTCTACCAACTCGTGGCCGCTGGCGAACTGATTGGCGACCTGGCCGGGGCGCTACGCGACTGCGCCCAGCAGCTGGAGTACGAAAGGCGTACTCGTGCGGAGATCACTGGGGCATTGGTGTATCCGAGCATCCTGGTCTTGAGCGGCTTGCTTGCGATAGCGACCTTGTTCGTATTCGTCGTTCCCAAGTTTGCCAACCTGCTCGATGAAGTGGTCGAACTTCCCTGGTTGGCTTGGATAGTGCTGAGCACCGGGGTATGGAGCAACGGGAATGCGGGCCTGTTGATGTTCACCGTTCTGGGCTTGTGCGTCGGAGTCGCGATGGGCCTGAGTAACGAGCGATTGCGGGACTGGGCCTTCGATCAACTGGCGAGGTTGCCACTGGTTGGTGAGTGGCTGCTCCAGGCAGAGATCGCGCAATGGTCCAAGGTACTTGGAGCGCTTCTGGGAAACCGCGTCGCGCTGGTTGATGCCCTGGAACTGGCTGGTGGAGGGATGCGCATCGCTCGACAGCGCCAGGTGCTGGAGCGTGTTACCCAGGATGTGAGGGGCGGCACTGCTCTGTCTGTGGCGCTTGAAGAGCGCCAGGCTATCACGGCCATTGGCGCAAACCTGGTTCGCGTTGGAGAGGCTTCCGGGCAACTCGCTGGGATGCTGCTGAGTCTGGCAACGCTGTATGAAGAAGCTGGCCGGGGCCGGATGAAGAAGACCCTGGTGCTGATCGAGCCGCTGGCCATTCTGCTGATTGGCTCCGTGTTTGGTTTGATCATCACTGGTGTTGTCTTGGCCATCACTAGCGCCAATGACATGGCGCTCTAGGTAACGATTGCAAGCTGCTCCGCTTCGATCGCGGGAGCGACCGGCAATTTGAATCCCGTCGGAAGACGAAAACATCTGCGGAATCGGTATGAGCAAATTGGCACAACGAGGTTTTACCCTTCTCGAGATGATTGTGGTGCTGGTGATCATCGGTCTATTGATGGGGCTTGTGGGGCCGCGTCTGTTCAGTCAGGCGGACAAGGCCAAGGCGCAGACCGCTGATACCCAGGTAAAGATGCTCAAGGGGGCGTTGCTAACCATGCGCCTGGATATCGGTCGCCTTCCGAGCGAGCAGGAAGGGCTTGGACTGCTCAATGCTCCACCGGCCGATGAACGCATCAAGGCATTTTGGAAGGGCCCCTACCTGGAGGGTGGGGTGCCGCTGGATCCGTGGAACCGCCCCTACGTCTACAGCGATAGATCAAGTACCGAGCAACCGTTCACTCTGTTCAGTCTGGGAGCGGATGGGCAGCCTGGCGGTGACGGGCTGGATGCCGATGTCGGCTACCTGCCGCAGCGCTGATCGGGTGCGAGGGTTTACCTTGCTTGAGCTGCTGGTCGTGCTCGCCTTGGTCGCGGCTATCGCTGCGGTCGTGTTGCCAGGGTTGGCAAACATGCAGTCGGCCTGGTCTCGTCGGGTGGCTTTGCAGGATATTCAGGAGCAACTTCAAAGCCTGGGCCTCCGAGTACGCAACGACGGGAGGGAGCTGACCATCGATGCAGATGGCGCGTCGCGCGCGGAGTTGTTGCAGGTGCCTACTGGTTGGTTGATCGTCGCGGAACCTCCCGTGCGCTATCTGGCCAATGGGGTCTGTCTCGGCGGCAGTTTGCGGATCATTCACGATGGCCTGCCACGTGATGTCCGGTTGGACCCGCCATTCTGCGCTCCGAAAGGGCTTCCATGAGAGCTTCGCACCAGGCGGGATTCACACTTCTTGAGGCTGTCGTGGCGATGACATTGCTGGCTGTAGTGGGCGGTGCATTGCTGGCTTGGCTCAACTCCGGTTTCAGAAGCTTGCAGCGAGTCGAGGCCGCCGAGGAACGCATTGAGGCTGCCCAGGTTGCAATGGCGTACCTGGAAACGCTGAATCCCATGCAAGACCCCAATGGAGAAGTTAGGTTGGGGCACTACTTGCTGAGTTGGCAGAGTTCGCCTCGTTCAACGCCCAAACCCGTAGTTAGTCGTCATGGTGCCCAGCCCGGCATCTACGATGCCCAGCTGTTTCGCGTCGAAACGCAAGTGCGAGCGCGGAACGAGCTTCTCTTTCGCTTTCGCCTTGAAAAGGTCGGCCATGTGCGGGTGGCCAGCCGTTCTGGAGATGGATGATGCAACGACGGGTCTGCAAGGAGTCTGCGTTCACGCTACTTGAGGTGTTGGTGGTCCTTATGCTGGTCTCGCTCGTCAGCGCACTTCTCATGCAGGCGCTGACCTACATTGGCAAGGTCAATAGTACGTTTCACCTGCATGCGGGCAGCAAACGAGTCGAGACGCTTGCCCATGGCTGGTTCCTGGATGCCGTGCAGAACCTCGTCGCTCCTGAACAGGGGGATGTTGCGATGCGTTTACGTGGGGACGAGCTCAGTTTCGAAGCTGTCTCTCAGGGCACCGTGGACCGTCGACAGGGCATTCCCCAACCGTTTGCGTTTCGTATCGAAGCGCGGGGCGAAGGGCGAGATGCGGAGCTGATATACGTGCGTCCGCTGTTGGACAGCCGTTGGTCAGTTTCGTCGCTGCCTGCGGATGCCCATTTTAGTTACCTGGATGCCCGTGGGACGTGGCATCAAACATGGCCACCATCCTCAATGAACGTAGACCAGCTACCGGAGGCCATCGTGCTCGAAGGATTAGAGGACAATCTCTACGTCCTGGCCGTTGTACAGCTACCTAAAGTCAGGCCGTCGGTACATGAGCACTGAACAACATCGCAGTCGTGGTTTCGTGCTGGTCGGCGTGGTCTGGTTCCTGGCCGTCATGACTTTACTGGCAGCAGCAGCCGTGCTCTGGGTCGAGCGCTCCGTGAACGTTATGGAGAGCCGGCGTGCGGTCATGTTGAGGGAGATCGAGGAAAGTACATTGTTGGCGCGCGTGCAGTGGCTGATCGCGACGCAGGGATACACCATCGCCGGGCTGACCATTCCGAGTGACGGGGCAGCCCAGGTTCCGCAGATGGATTCGTCGGTCATGCCGGTGGGCGGTGAGCTGCCTTTGGATGGCCGTCCACGTTGCATGGCGAACGGCTGGTGCCTGGGGCTGACGGATGATGCAGCACGGCTCAGCCTCTCAGCTGTGGATCCTCGTCTTTTAGGTAACCTGCTGCTCGGCCTGGGTGTAACGCCGGAAGAAGTGCCGGCCATGTTGGCGCAGTGGTCCGACTACCTCATGCCAGAGGGGGCTCCGCGCCTGGGTAGCGCCGGTGGTCGCGCCACTTGGAGGGGCGGCAGCCAAGACTCGCGCCGCATTCCACGTTCGGCGTTGGAGGTTTTCCTTCTCGATGGCTGGCAGCCTTGGGAGGAGCACTTGCTGAATGCCGGCTGGACCGAGTTGGTTACGACCAGCGCTACGCCGTTGAACATCAATACTGCAGATCCTCGTGTCTTGAATCTGGCCTGGGGCTTGCCGGTGGAGCAAGTAAGTCGACTAGTGGCGGCTCGCGAGCAGCAGTCACTCGCACGCTCCACCGATTTGCGTGCCCTGTTGGGGGCGCACGCAAACCTTGTTCCCGACGATGGCTGGACCCGCCTCGCTAGCTCCACGCTGTCGATCCGTTTGCATCCCACTGGAGTGGAGCGAGTGACGGAGTACGAAGTCAGCTTCAGCTCCGACCATCGAATGCTGCCACCTTGGCAGCTCCAACTGAAAAGGTCCGTGAAGCGAAATGAAGCTGACTCGATCCATGCGTCTGGAGACGTTCCCGGAATTCTCTCCGCCTCGCTTATGGCAGGCCCGTGGTGAGGACGGGCAAGTCGCGCTGAAGTGGAAGCGTCGTAGTGTAGGTGTGTTTAGTGGCTGGCCGGTGCAATGGGTCATTGATCGCTCCCTGTGCATCTTCCATTGCTTGGACCTTGAACATGTTCCTCGATCCGATCGTCCCCGGGCGCTGGCATTTAAGCTCTTATCAGTCTCTCCATTCCGCCATGCCGGACATTATGTGGTCTGGCGAGGCGGGCGAGCGATGGTGTGGTCGTGGGATGAGCGCGAGCGTGAGGAAGCGGCTGCGACCCTGAGCGATGCGCCGAAGCGTTATCGCTGCATTCCTGAACCATTGCTCCAGGCGCTACCCAAGTCCGAGGGGGCGACGGTACGTATGGTGCGACTCGGATCGGGAGTGGATCTGCAGGTGTGGCAAGAAAATACCTTGGTCATGAGTCATTGCTTTCCCATGTTGCCAGACCCCGAGAAGTACCTCCCACTGCTGCGAGGATTGACAGGAGTAGAAGCGTCTTTTGCTGTCGAGGCTACTTGTATCTCTTCGCTCAATCGCCCATGGGCCAATTCCGCGGTCGTCGGTGCTTCATTTCACTGGGAGCGATGGCTTCCGCATGTATTGGCGGCTTCCTTGGCGCTGGGGGGGGGGCTGAACATGGGCATCGGATTTTCCTGGTGGTGGGCAGGGCGCGCCTTGCAGGCTCAGTACGATGAGTTGAGCCGTCAGGTCGAGCCTGTGTTATTTGCTCGCAGCAGAGCGCTCAGGGCCAATGAAGCAAGTGTCAATCTGGTTCAAGTCTCGCGGGCTACGTCACAAAGCAAATTGCTCAGCCAGGTTGCAGCATTGTTGGACCGCGATAGCCGCTTGCTCGCTTGGCGCTTTGGAGGGCAAGAACTGGAGCTCCAACTGGACACCCGTAAGGTTGATCCTCGCTTCTATGTCAATCGCTTCATGGAGGCTGGGAACTTCGAGAATGTGCGAGTGGAACCTGTGCCGCGTGATGGGGGAATAATACTGAGCTTGAGCTTGAGCTTGTCGCACGCAGGAGGGGAGGGATGATGTTGGACAACCGGATTCCCTTCCGCTCTCACTGGAACCAGCTCCGACGGCAGTACCAGGAAAGTCTCCCCCTGCGTATGTCGCTTTGGTTGGCAGTAATGTTGTCAGTCGTGCATCTGATTCTGCTTTGCCAGGATTGGCGTATCGAACGTGAGGAACAATATCGGAGGTTGGCTAAGGATTGGCTCAAGCTGCAAGCGATTTCCCGTCAGACGTCGTGGCCGGAACGTTCGAAGCAGGCGGATGATGTCTTGCTTCGCGTGCGCGAGCGATTCTGGATGTCCACCAATGCATCTCAGGCGCGCGCGGATGTTCAGGCCTGGTTGGACGATCAGGTCACGATGGCTGGCGTGGATGACGCGAAGATTACTGTTCTGGCACCGACGGGATTTGATCGCGAGGACTCCGTAGCACGGATCGAGGCTCAGGTCCGGGGAGTGTTTCACCCCGAATCGTTCAGCCGGCTGCTACATGCGATCGAGGGAGAGCCACGGCAAATCGTGGTCGACTACCTCGAGCTTAACAACCAGATATCTCCTGCGATTAACCTCCAGCTCTCTTTTCTGTTCCTTCAGCCGTCCCAGGCTGCGCTTTAGCGGCGCATGGTCCAAATGAGTGGGAAAGGTTGGGACGTTTCCTACCATTAACTCGGCGTTTGGCGGTGGCCGCAAATGCGAGACTTCTTCGCCTTTGCGCCCGCATCCCATTGCCCGACTCGCGTGACACTCATGGACCACCAATCAACCCTGCGCTGGTACCTGCTGTTCCCCGCACTCACTGTTTCTTTCGGATGGTTGATCGCACCTGATACGGAACCCCCCGGTGCGAGCATCTCGAACCAGGATGACTGGGTGCCTGTGAGCCTCCAACCTCATTCTGTCGATCCGGCTGGGGCCAAGCGATTGGCCGAGATGCTGTGGTGGGGGGGCGAGCGTTCGTCACCGGAAACTCGCGACAAAGAAAAGCGGGTTTCGACAGGAGAGGACGGCGTTGCCAGGGTTGAAGTTGCCTGGCGTTTTCACGGCATCGTCCGGGATCACCAAGGGACCTTCGCGCTGATTTCAAAGGGCGCTACTACGCCGCCTTTGCGATTTTCCCGGGGCGCCATCTTGCCGGGAGGTGAGCGTCTGGAGCTGATCTCGACGCAAGGTATTCGATTCTCTCTTGCCGAAGACGGCGAGATTCAAGGTTTTGACAGGGAACTATATGCACCACAGCAATAACCCCACCGAGCGATTCTCGAGCGGTCCATTGTTCATCGCAACATGCCTGGCTCTATCAGCGGGTTGCAGTACCACTCCCATGCAGATTCCTCACCCCTTGCTGGAGGTTGAGAGTGCTCGTGGCGATGAGGAGCCAGGCGCCAGCGCCACTACCGAGAGCGATGATCAGCAGGTCGCGACAGCTCAGTTGGAGACCCACTTCAGCCGGACGCCCAGCGGTTTAGCGGTGGAGCGCGTGGGCATCGTAGATCGTGGTGACAAGGTTGTGCTTGATGACAAGACCGCCGATATCCGGCTCAACATTGAGGATATCCAGTTGCCGGCATTCATAAACGAGGTGTTCGGCAATATCCTCGAATTGCCATTCGAGATCGAAAGCGCCCTGAAGAGCAAGGTTGATCGGGTCACGGTCCGGCTGGAGCAACCCCAAACCCCGCAGATGGTCTATGAAGTGGCTAGGCAGATCCTGGCTAACTATGGCGTCGAGATCGTTCGGCAGGGCGATGTGTTTCGATTCCAGATTAAACAGGTTGGGTTGAGTCCCGACGAACCACCGATCCTGATTAGCGGGGATGCCCGGCCGGAGGTGCCCATCGCATATCGACCCGTGTTCCAGTTCATGCCCCTGAAAAATGTCGATACGCGGGACGTCATTCCCTGGCTCAACAGTGCCTATGAAAAGTCCGGGCTCAGTGTGTCGGCTGACGCGGCGCGAAGCGGATTGATGCTGAAGGGCATGTCGTCCATCGTTCGGCAGGCCTCTGAAGCGGTTCGCTTGCTCGATCAGCCCTTCATGCGTGGTCGTCATAGCCTGAGGGTTGATCCGGCGTTCGTAACGGCTGCTGACATGGCTGAGCAACTCAAGGCTCTGATGTCGGCTCAGGGTTACAGCGTGAGTATTGGTCAAGCCACCGGCACCGTTGTCCTTGTGCCGCTGGACAGCTCCAACGGTCTCATCGTATTTGCCAACGACGAGAGCCTTCTTGGTCTGGTGCGTGAGTGGGTGCAGCAGGTGGATCGAGTTCCCGTTGCCGCGGCGGTCGTAGGGCAGGGCGAAGGAAGCGAAAAAGAAGGGTTGTTCTATTACGAAGCACGCAATACACGGGTCACGGAGCTCGCCCGATCGCTGAGGTCGCTGATATCTGGGCTTGCTGGGGAGGGAGCCTACGGCATCACGTCCGGACTAAGAAACAGTGCTTCAGCGCGCGCGGGGATGGCCGCCGGCGGCCGGAAACCAAGCGAGGAAGGAGCTAAGGCTCCCGTTTCTCCCTTGCTGCAGGCTGCCGGAGCTGCCGCTCTTATGGGGGGAGGACAGGACCGCTTGCTGGGTAGTCTGGCGTCGGACATCACCGGCAGTGGGACGATAGTGGAGGACGAGAACCGAAACGCCATACTGTTCCGGGGCTCAGCCAGGACTTGGCAGCAGATGCAGGGGCTTATCCGTCAGATGGACAAGCCTGCGCGTCAGGTACTCATCGAAGTCACGATCGCGAGTGTGAATCTCAGTGACGCAAAGTCCTTGGGGATGGAGTGGAAGATCCTGAACGGAGACTTCAGCAATGCCAAGCTGAGTGGCACCATGGGGGGCGGGGGATTCAACTACGTGGTCAACACTGCAGGGGGCAATATGGCGACCATTTCCGCCATGGCCAAGGATCAGCGTGTCCGGGTGCTAGCTACCCCGCGCATATTGGTCAAGAGTGGTGAACAGGCCAATATCAACGTGGGTAGTGATATTCCTGTGCCCACTGCACAGATCAACGATGACAGTACGACCGGCGGAACCACCAACTTACGCAACGAGATCGCTTATCGCTCCACGGGTACCATTCTGAACGTCGCACCGGTGGTCTATTCCAACAATCGCGTCGATCTCACCGTGAGCCAGGAGCTGAGCGACAGTGGTGGAAGTGGCGGCGAGGGGAAAGGGAGCAGCCTAGCGGCCCCGACTATTACTCGGACTTCCCTGGAAACGGCCTTGACCCTAAAGAGCGGTGGTTCCGTGCTGATGGGCGGATTGATCCGGGACAACGTCACGGACGCCAGTACCGGCGTGCCTTTACTTAAGGATATACCTTGGTTGGGAGCGCTCTTCGGTAACCAGGAGGTCGTCAAAAGCCGCGAAGAGGTCATCCTGCTGATCCAGCCATATGTGCTGGAAAGCGACGAAGACGCTAAGGAAGTCACCGCCAAGCTGCGCGCAATGCTAGATCGTTCGCTTGCATGCTCCGGCAGGGCAGGGCAGTGCGGATTGGACTGACGACCCGCTCCGTTGGATTTCAGACTTTCGCAAGTCTATTAGACTCGGTGCGAAAAGTGCCTGCGGGCTTCGCGCGTGGCGCTGCGTAGAAATCGGTAGTGGCCAACCCAACCCGGACAGTGGGTTAAGTTTTTTTCGGCTATTTCACGCGGCAATCCATCATTAGATGGATGGGGCCTGATCCGGTTGTGGTGATGCATCAGTTAATGACTGATGTCCCGCAAGGCCTCGCGACCAGTCAGGTAACCAGTCGCTGGCGTCCACTCCGACTTCAGGTTGCGGAGGCGCTGAGGCTGCGAGAGACCAGATCACCGTTAGTACGGATTGATGTTCCGGTAGCGGATCAGAACGTCAGTTGCTAGAGCCGATCAGCCTCGCCCTATGCATGCGCTTCGTTATTCCGAATGCGGCGCTTCCTGACCTGCCAGTCTTCGCTTTTGCCATCACGGCAATTCATGGGTTTGCGGTGAAGAACGAGCAACGCGGCCCCGGTTTGTTTTCGATTCTGTAGCACATTGCCATTGCATTGACATCAAGGCTAATCTTCGCCGTCAGAATTCGAAACATCAGAAACTCCCACATATCATCACGTCAGAGCCCGCCACAGATGGTAAGAAAACAACCAGGGATGAACGTCGTACGTAGCCATGCGTCGCGGCTTGTTCTGGTAGCCGCTGCCAGTACTATGCTGGCCGGCTGCGCCAGTACGGGAGTGAACAATACCTCGGGCCGGAAAACGGTCTACGAGGATGTCCGAAGCAGCAGTACCGTCGTCCAAGGCGTTGGCATCGAGTCGCAGGATATCGTCGGCGTGACGGACAGGATGATGCGGGACATGCTGGCCACTCCGGTCCTGGCCGGCCGCAACCCGCCGCCACGTATCATCATCGACTCCGAGTACTTCACCAACGAAAGTTCCTCGCGCATCAACAAGAACTCCATCACCGATCGTCTGCGCATCGAGCTGCAGCGTGCCGCTCAAGGTCGCATGGTCTTCGTCGGCCGCCAGTACGCAGCGATGGTCGAGAACGAGCGCGACCTCAAGCGCGCCGGTGTGACCGATGGCGGCACCATCCGCAAGACCCAGGGTACGGCGGGCGCGGACTTCCGTCTGGTGGGGCGGATCACTTCCCTGGACGCGGTCGATACCGCTACCAGCACCACCTCGCGCTATCAGCAAATCACCTTCGAAATGATCGATCTCGAATATGGCACCGTCGTCTGGGGCGGCATCTACGAGTTCAAGAAAACCGCGCAAGACGATGTGATTTACCGCTAAGGAAAAGTCCCGCCAGAGGATGGGTGCCATGCGCGTACTGCTAGCTCCGCTGCTGCTCCTGGCGTCGGCGGCCGTTGCCGCTCCGGCGCCGCCAGCGCTCACCGCGGCCTTGGAAAAGGTCGAAACCGACGCCCCCGCCAACCGGGTCCTGAACCAGCTGCAGGCGGCAACGCTGGCGCTCGACCTCGGGCGCGATGACGACGCAGGTCGACTATTCGATGAAGCCCTCACGGGCGTCACCGCCGTCTATGCAGACTCGGCTCAGGCCGCCGCCGCCCGTGGCCTGTGGCGCAATGAGGGGAGCAAGGACTACAAGGGCGAGCCTTATGAGCGCGCCATGGCGTTCTATTACCGCGGCCTGCTCGACATGCAGGCCGGGGATTACGAGAACGCCAGAGCCAGTTTCAAGAGCGGCCTGCTGCAGGACGCGTTCGCCGAAGAGGCGCAGAATCGCGCCGACTTCGCCCTGCTGATGTTCCTCGAGGCCTGGTCTTCGCAGATGCTCGGCGCCGACTCGCTGGCCGAGGAGCGCTATGCCGAACTGGCGTCGCTACGGCCGGGCATCCCACGGCCCGGTGCCGACCACAGGCTGCTCATCATCGCCGAGACCGGCAAGGCGCCACGCAAGCTGCAGGATGGCGTGGGCGGTAACCTGCTGGTGTATCGCCGTGGAAAGCGCTTTACCGAGCAAGGGGCTCAGATCCGGATCAACGGGCAGGTCGTGCGCATGAACCCAGCCGAGGACATCTTCTGGCAGGCGTCGACCCGTGGCGGCAGGCCCATCGACGGCATCCTCGAAGGCAAGGTCCAGTTCAAGCAGGGCAGCGAACGGGTCGCCGCCAACACCGCCGGGGCCGTCGCCCAGATCGTTCCCCAGCTTTCCGCCCAGAGCGGCAGCGCGGCTGGCGCAGCCGCCGGCGTCGCGCTGGTGGCCAGCGTCGCGGCCCTGGTCTCCACCAACATGAAGGGACGCGCCGACAACCGCTTCTGGAACAACCTGCCGGACCAGGTGCATCTCTATACCTTGCCCATGCCGACGACCCCCGGCGAACTCACCTTCGAATTTCTCGATGCCTCGGGTGCCGTGATTTCCGAGCTCACCCAGACCCGCCGCATTCAGGTCGACGACAAGGGACGGGGCATCCTCTGGGTGCGCGCTCGCCGGGCGACGGACGTGGACAACCGATAAGGAAGCACCAGCCATGAACTCCAAACTGACTTGCCTGTTGGTCGGCGCCACCCTGGTACTGGGCGGCTGCAGCGCCGTCGACCGCAACGAGGGCGCCCGACCGGGTGTCCGTGTGGCCGACGAGCGCGCGCCCAACGCCGGGATCAATCTCGACACCGTCGTGATTCTCGACAAGGCCCTGCAGGACCGCCGCTCCAGCAAGCTCGCCATCGAGAATAGTGGTGCCCGGCGCACTGCTACCGGCACCCTCGAAGTCTTCGCGGTGATTCGCAACCGTACTGACCATCCGCTGCAGATCGAGGCCAGGACGCAGTTCTTCGACGACCTCCCGGTGCCCGTCGAGGGCCCGACGCAGTGGCAACGGGTCTACCTCGACCCGCAATCGGTCGGTGCCTACCGGGAATTCTCGACCCGCGCCCAAGGCATTGCCCACTACTACATCGAAGTACGGGAGGGGCGCTGATGAGTCAGGGCCATTTCCCCCTGGCGGTGCTAACGGCCCTGCTGGCGGGAGGGCCATTGGTCCATGCCGAGGAACAGCCGTTCGACTCGTCCGTCCTGGAGAGTCGCCTGGAGCAGGCAACTCCGGCCGGACGAGTGCCCCCGCCGAGCAGCCAGCCAGGCGCGGCGGCCTTGTCCGACGAGCAGCCCTACATCACCGAAACGGCCCCGCCAACGGAAGAAGCCTCTGGCGCCACCCTGGCCGAGTTCGACGCTGCCTACCGTCAGGCGCGCTCGCCACGGTTTGCGATCTACTTCAATCGCGAACTCAGCGACGAGATACGCGAGTGGATTCCTGTCCAGCGGCAACAGGTCACCCTGCAATCCACCCAGTCAGCAGCCGGCTACAGCCAGGGCGCAGGTCAGTTCGCGGTGCATGGGACGGATACCCTGCAGGTGGAGAGCACTGACGAGCTGCACCACGGCGCCAGCGGTAAGCGTGAAGACCCCAGCGAGGCCTGGAAATGGCGTTTCGAGGATGCCATTACCCGCCTGTTCCTGGAGGCGAACGTCAACGTCGTGGATCGCTCGGTCATCCTGCGACAGATGGCAAGGCGGAACCTCTCGGCCGACTCCACCAGCCTGAACGAGATATCTGCCCTCGACCGGTACGCCGACATCCTGGTGGAAACCAGCGTGACCCGCTCCGGCTCTGAGCCTGGCTACGACTTCCGCGCCACCGCAAAGGACATCCGGACCGGACGCATTCTCGGCACGGCCCTGGTCAATGGCTCCGAAGTCGAAGGCGCGCGTAAATCTCGCTTCGTCGCCACCAACAAGGGCTACGAGCGGCAAGAGGAAAGCCCAGAGATGACCGTCGAAGGCATCTCGCGGGCGCTGACGCTGAAGCTCATGCGCTCCCTGTCGCAGCAGATAGGCAACAGATCCTGACGCGGCCGGCCGGTCAGGCCATGGACGCGAACACCTACAACGAACAAGGCAGAGACGCGATCGTGAAGTTCCTCACTACCGCCATTCTGGGTTGCGCAATGCTCACGGGCTGCGTTCACCGCCCTAGCACCGAAGAGATCATGGCCGAGTTGGCCCGCATCGAGGCGGAGACACCCCCCGATGTGCGCGCGATGATGGAGAGTTCCATGGCCGCACGGATAAAGCAGATCCAGCCGGGGCAAACGCTGCAGGGCCAGCTTTCCATCGCATCGGAGATATACAGCTTCCAGGCCGAGCCGGGCTCGCAGGTAACCGTTACGGTTCGCTCGGAATTATCGGACACGTCGCTCTCCCTGCATCACGTGACCCTGGCGATGGAAGAAATGCCGATCGCATTGGACCAGTCATATGGCCGGAGCTTCGACATTAATGGCCCCAACTCGGAAGTCGTGATCACCCTGCCGCCGGATGACGACAAGACTTACTTCATTCTTGTGCATTCGATGCCGAAGAATGGCGCGATGCCCCAGGCGGGAGGGGCATACTCCCTGAGCCTGGTATCCGGCGCAGCCCCTGCGCAGGACATCCTCCGCCTGCCGCAACCCATCCTGGGCAGCGGCGGGCAATACATGAGCCCCTTCACCGAGGACGACACCATCGCGCCCTGGGTCGAAAAAGGGCTGACCGTATCCGCCGGTATGAGTACCGGCAGTGCCGTAGGCAACCTTGCGGCGGCGAGCCAGAACGGAGGCGCTGCCCTGGTTGGGGCTGGAGCTACCTTGGCAGCCCGGGAGTTGGCTCTACAGGCGGTGGGTGGGTGGGACTTCATCAAGGCCAACTCGGACCTCTCGTTCAATTCCGCCGCAGATCTCGCCCGTGATCTCCACTTTCGCCACGCCGGGCATCCCCAGTACAAAGACGTGCTGACCGCCGTCTACCCTATCTACCCTGAGGTTCAGGGAGAGATCCAGCTTCTGGAGCGGGACCAGGCCGCGGAAGCGGCTACTGCCGCGATGTGGTCGAAGGGGCAGTGAGTAAGTCCAGCGAACAGCCTCCTGTCACTCACGCGGCCTTCAAAGCGCATGGACAGAACTGCGTTCGTTAAAACCGGCTCGCCTGCCTGCTGGACGGCCAGGGCCTGCAGTTCATCCCGCAATGGAGCGCGGCACCCTATCTGGCGCGAGGCGAACTGGTTGAGGTGATGCCCGAGTGCTGGCGCGAACCGAGCGGCTTCGGCCCGCAGATCTACGTGCTCTACCTCACCCACCGGCGCAACGTGCGCAAGGTAAAGGTGTTGATCGAGTACCTGAAAGCGTACCGGCAGGCGCACGGCGCCAGCGCGTGAAAGGCACCGGGCGCGTTTTGTCGGACGCCACCGTCTGCCGTGGCTGCTGGCAGGCCCGTCTCGCCGAAATGTCCGGCAGGAAACCCCTGCCGCGATCCACCCTCTGCGCTCACAAGGTGGGACGCGGATCAAAGGGCTTACTTGGCGAACAGCTGGCCGATGTCCTTGAAGGCCTTGAACTCCAGGGCGTTGCCGCACGGGTCGAAGAGGAACATGGTGGCCTGCTCGCCGACCTCGCCCTTGAAGCGGATGTAGGGCTCGATCACAAACCGGGTGCCGAGTGACGCCAGGCGCTCGGCCAGGGCTTCCCACTGGGACCATTCCAGCACCACGCCGAAATGCGGCACGGGCACGTCGTGGCCGTCTACCGCATTGGTGTGGGCATGGCTCTGCGAGTCGGTTTTGGGATGTTCGTGAATAACCAGTTGGTGGCCGAAGAAGTTGAAGTCCACCCAGTGGCTGCTGGAACGGCCTTCTTCCAGGCCGAACACTTCGCCGTAGAAGGCACGGGCGGCGGGGAGGTCGTAAACGGGAATCGCCAGGTGGAAGGGGGAGAGACTCATCGAAGGCTCCGGCTGCTCGTCATTGGAGGCTCCAATGTTCGATTCGAACCCTTTGGGGAGAAAGCGAATATGCGCATCGCTCAGCCCAAAGGATTTTTATGCTTGGTGTCGCCTTCAATTTCGCTGGGCGAAGCGGGTGCTTAGCTCCTCCATGTAACCGAGTGCTGACTGCTGCAGCACCCTGCGGAACAGGTCGACCTGTGGCAGTGCCTTGTTGCCGTAGCGGCACACCAGCACGATCTCCCGCTTGAACGCCATCTCACCCAAGGCACGTACCTGAACCGTGGATGCGCTCCGCAACCAGACCCCGGCAAAGGGAATGATGGCTACGCCCAGGCCGGTTTCCACCATGCGCACGATGGCGTCCAGGTCATCCAGCTCCATGACCTGGTCCACTTGCAGCTTGTGGTCCTTGAGGAACTTGCCCACCAGCCGGCCGCCGAATGACTTGCTGTCGTAACGGATGAAGGGGTGGCGCTCGAGCATTTCGGCGATGCTGCCGCAGTCGGTGCCCGGCGGGTGGATCAGCACGAAGGGCTCCTCCAGCACACGCTCCATATGGATTTCCTTGGCAAGCGGGAAGGGCGGCTCGATAATCAGCGCCAGGTCCAGGTCACCGGCCTCCACCTGGCCCACGAGGTCCAGCGAAACGCCAGGAATCAGCCGGGCTTCCAGCAGTGGCGCGGCCTCCTTGAGGCGCTTGAGGGTTTCCGGCAGTACACCGGTCTGCACCGTACCGATGGCGCCTATGTTCAGGCTGCCACGATAGCCCTCCAGGGTTTCCGGCAGGCACATGCGGGCGTACAGCGCCAGCATCTCCTCCGCCATCGGCAGGGTTCGCAGCCCGTTGGCATTGAGGGTGACCGACTTGGCTGTGCGGTCGAACAGCTGCATACCGAGTGCATCTTCCAGGCTCTT
Source organism: Pseudomonas sp. BN415 (assembly GCF_029871195.1). NCBI lineage: Bacteria > Pseudomonadati > Pseudomonadota > Gammaproteobacteria > Pseudomonadales > Pseudomonadaceae > Pseudomonas > Pseudomonas sp. BN415. The sequence goes on along the minus strand of NZ_SSOK01000046.1, from coordinate 35,267 downwards.
CATCTGCGCGCTGACCGCGGCCTGGGTCAGGCTGACCTGGCGGGCGGCGGCGGAGAAACTGCCAAGCCTGGCCACCGCCACGAATGTCCTGAGTTCTCTGATCACGTTCGTGCTACCCGTCCTGGAAATGCTGCCGCCATGCTACTGGAGTTCTACGCCAATGCCGGATGGGTTGAGGCACGAAACCCATCGGACGGCGTGACTGGGCGCGTGGATCGTTGGGTTTCGCTGCGCTCTACGCCAACCTACGGCGCTTCGGCCTTATGGGCGAGTCGTTCGCGGCAGAAGTCGACGAACAGTTGCGCAGGTTTGGTCAACTGGCCGCGCTTGAGGCGGGCGGCCACCAGGCCGGAGGTGGCGACGGGTTCGGTGATGTCGACGGTGACCACCTTCTTGCCATCGTAGGTGCATTCGGAGTGGGGGCGGGTGACCAGCAGGGAGAAGCCGAAGCCCTGGCCGACCATGCCGCGCACCATCTCGATCGACGGTGAGCTGAAGACGATGTTGGGCGTCAGGCCCAGTTCATGGAACAGGCTGACGAAGTAGGTGCGGCTCGGTTGCACGTCGAGCAGGATCATCGGCTCCAGGCAGAGGTCGCGCAGGGAGACCTGGGGCTGGCTGGCGAAGCGATGATTCTCCGGCAGCAGCGCGTAGGGCTTCTGCGGCGGCATCAGTGGTTCGGTGGCGATGGTGCTGTCCAGGTCGTGCTCGTAGAGGAAGGCCAGGTCGAAGGTGCCGGCGGTCAGGCCTTGCACCAGTTCCTGCTGCTCGCCGTCGCGGATGCGGATGTCCACGCCGGGGTAGCGCTCGCGGAAGCCTGCAATCAGTTGCGGCAGGTAGAGCGGGGCGACGGTCTCGAAGCAACCGATGTCGATCTGCCCGGCGACGATGTCATTGTCGGCCAGGGCGTTCTGTTCGAATTCGCGCGCCACCCGTAGCAGCTCCTGGGCTTTCTCGTAGAAGCGCGCGCCGCTGGGCGTGAGGGATACGCCCTGGGCGTGGTGGCGGATGAACAGCTGCACGCCAAAGCTCTCTTCCAGGCCCTTGATGGCGGTGGAGATGGATGGCTGGGCGATGTACAGCTTGCGCGACGCTTCGGCCACGCTGCCGGCCTCCACCGTCGTCACGAAATACTTGAGTTGTCGCAAGGTATAGGTAGCCACTGGCACCTCCGCTTCTTGTCGGCCGCTGGCGCTGTGCGGGCGGCTCATTCTTCTCGTAGTCGTGAGTGGCACCTTACCCCAGACGCGTAGTGTCAGGCCTGATGGGCTGCCGAGCTTTTTCATATGACTCGAGCATATTTTTAATAATTTTCCTCTGCCGGTAGCTGGCGCACCATCTGCCTCGACCCGAATAACAACATGACCGCGACGACGGTCGATCTGGGAGTGCAGCGTGTTAGATCTCGGCTATTGGCAGCAGAAAGCTGCCCGGCAAGCATTCACTGACAAGGCGCTTATCGGCGGCCGCCAGGTGGCCGCCGCCTCCGGTGCCTCCTTCGACTCCATCAACCCGGCCACCAATGAGCTGCTGGCCCGCGTCGCCGCCTGCGGCGAGGCTGAGGTCGACCTCGCCGTGCGCACTGCGCGCCGCGCCTACAACGAAGGCCCTTGGGCGCGCATGGCCCCGGTGGAGCGCAAGAAGGTGCTGCTGCGTCTTTCCGAACTGATGATGGCCCATCGCGAAGAGCTGGCCCTGCTGGACTCGCTGAACATGGGCAAACCGGTGATGGATGCCTGGAACATCGACGTGCCCGGCGCCGCCCATGTGTTCGCCTGGTACGGCGAAGCCCTGGACAAGCTCTATGATCAGGTGGCGCCCACTGCGCCGAACGCCTTGGCCACCATCACCCGCGAAGCGCTGGGCGTAGTCGCCGCCGTGGTGCCCTGGAACTTCCCCCTCGACATGGCCGCCTGGAAGCTGGCTCCAGCCCTGGCCGCTGGCAATAGCGTGGTGCTCAAGCCTGCCGAGCAGTCGCCGTTCTCCGCCCTGCGCCTGGCTGAGCTGGCGCTGGAAGCCGGGCTGCCGGAAGGCGTGCTGAACGTGGTGCCGGGCCTGGGCGAAAGCGCCGGCAAGGCCCTGGGCCTGCACCCGGATGTGGATTGCCTGGTGTTCACCGGCTCGACCCAGGTGGGCAAATACTTCATGCAGTACTCGGCCCAGTCCAACCTCAAGCAGGTCTGGCTGGAGTGTGGCGGCAAGAGCCCGAACCTGATCTTCGACGACTGCCGCGACCTGGACCTGGCCGCCGAGAAGGCTGCCTTTGGCATCTTCTTCAACCAAGGCGAGGTCTGCTCGGCCAACTCGCGCCTGTATGTACAGCGCTCCATCCGCGACGAGTTCATCGAACGCCTGCTGGCCAAGGCCCGCGACTGGATGCCCGGCGACCCGCTGGACCCGGCCAGCCGTGCCGGTGCCATCGTCGACGCCGGGCAGACCGCGCGCATCATGTCCTTCATCGAAGGCGCCCAAGGGGAGGGCGCGCGGTTGCTCACCGGGGGGCGTCGCCTGTCCTTCAATGGTTCCAGCAACTTCGTCGAACCCACTGTCTTCGCCGATGTGAGCAGCGACATGCAGTTGGCGCGTGAAGAGGTGTTCGGCCCTGTGCTGGCCGTCAGCACGTTCGATACCGAGGAAGAGGCGTTGCGCCTGGCCAACGACAGCATCTACGGCCTGGCTGCCTCGGTGTGGAGCGATGACCTGCACCGCGCCCATCGCGTCGCCCGCGCGCTCAAGGCGGGCACGGTGTCGGTCAATACGGTGGACGCCCTGGACGTCACAGTGCCCTTCGGTGGAGGCAAGCAGTCCGGTTTCGGCCGCGACCTCTCGCTGCATTCCTTCGACAAGTACAGCCAATTGAAAACCACCTGGTTCCAGCTGCGCTGAGGTCGCCATGACGACCCGGCCGCGTGCTCATACGGCGCGCGGCTGTCCATAACGAGAAACACCTTCCTGTCGCGTGGTGCACGCGCGGGTTCACGGCTTCCTGGCCACGACTGCCTCAGCAACTGACCACAACTAACAAGTAGTGAGGGAGTTTCCATGCTCAAGTCCTTACCGTGCATCCGTGTCGCCTTTGGCGTCGCCCTGCTGGCCGCCGCCGGTGTACCCGCCCAGGCCCAGTCCTCCAGCCTCACCGTGATCTCCTTCGGCGGCGCTACCAAGGCTGCCCAGGATGTGGCCTATTTCAAACCCTTCGAACAGAGCGGCGCCGGCAAGGTGGTCGCTGGTGAGTACAACGGCGAATTGTCCAAGGTGAAGGCGATGGTCGACATCGGCCAAGTCACCTGGGACGTCGTTGAAGTGGAAAGCCCCGAGCTGTTGCGCGGCTGCGAGGAAGGGTTGTTCGAGCGTATCGATCCGGCTCTGCTCGGTGAGTCCGCCAGTTACATGCCTGGCACGGTAAGCGAGTGTGGCGTGGCCAGTTACGTCTGGTCCATGGTGCTGGCCTACAACGCCGACAAGCTGGCCGCCGCACCTGCCTCCTGGGCGGATTTCTGGGATACCCAGCGTTTCCCCGGCAAGCGCGGCCTGCGCAAGGGCGCCAAGTACACCCTGGAAGCCGCGCTGCTGGCCGACGGGGTAAAACGCGAAGACCTCTACAAGGTGCTGGAAACCCCGGATGGTGTGACCCGTGCCTTCCGCAAGCTGGACCAGATCAAGCCCCATATCCAGTGGTGGGAAGCCGGCGCCCAGCCGCCGCAGTGGCTGGTGGCGGGTGATGTGGTGATGTCGGCCGCTTACAACGGTCGCATCGCCGCTGCGCAGAAGGAGGGGTCCACGCTTGCCATCGTCTGGAACGGCAATCTCTACGACCCGGACCACTGGGCCATTGTCCGCGGCAGCCCGAACAAGGCCCTGGCCGAACGCTTCATTGCTTTCGCCAGCCAGGCGGATACGCAGAAAACCTTCTCCAGCCAGATCCCCTACGGTCCGGTCCACAAGGACGCCTTGGCCGCACTGCCCGCCGCCACCCAGATGCAACTGCCCACCGCGCCGGCGAACCTGGCCGATGCGCAATTGGTCAGCGCGGAGTTCTGGGTCAACCACGGCGAGGAGCTGGAGGAGCGCTTCAACGCCTGGGCGGCACGTTGAACATTGCGCCCCGCAGACGCCGCAAGTGCGGTGAGCGGGCGGGGCGTGACTGGCGGGGCCGGAACCTACCGCGCCCTGCACTACCAGTGCTCGTCGGTGGTTACGGCCGGGCGGGCCAATAACAAGTACAAGATCGGGAGAATGTCATGAGTGCAAGTGTGTCCGTTCCTGCCCATGGGCAGGTGGAAGAGGGTGGATTCCGCCGCGTGCTGGGCCTTGGCGCGCTATTGGCGGTGGCCATCGGCCTGGTGGTGTCCCAAGGTGTGATGGTGCTGATGCTGCAGGGCGCCGGTTTCTCCGGGTTGGGCTTCATCGTCCCGCTGGGGCTGGCCTACCTGCTGGCCCTGAGTTACGCGTTTTCCTTCTCCGAGTTGTCGCTGATGATTCCCCGTGCCGGCGGCCTTTCCAGCTACACCGAGGTTGCCCTGGGGCATTTTCCGGCCATCCTGGCGACCTTCTCCGGCTATGTGGTGGTGGCGATGTTCGCCTTGTCGGCCGAACTGCTGCTGCTCGACCTGATCGTCGGCAAGGTCTATCCGGGTGTGTTCCCGCCCTTCAGCGTCGCCTTCGGCGTGCTCGGCCTGTTCACCGTGCTCAACCTGATGGGCATCGACATCTTCGCCAAGCTGCAGACCGCCCTGGCGGTGGTGATGGTGATCGTGCTGCTGGTGCTAGGCCTGGCCGCTGTCGTTGAAGGCGCGCCCAGCGAAACCGCCAGCATGGTGCTGCACGGTGACTGGAACCCCATGGGGGCGGGTGTGCTGACCCTTACCGCATTGGCCGTGTGGGGCTTCGTCGGCGCCGAGTTCGTCTGCCCGCTGGTGGAGGAAACCAAGCGCCCCGAGCGCAACATCCCGCGTTCGATGATCATCGGCCTGACCGTCATTTTCATCACCATTGCGCTCTACTGCCTGGGCGCACTGTTCATGGTGCCCACCGAGGCCCTGACCACCGACGCACTGCCGCATTACCTGTTCGCCACCACGGTGTTCGGCAAGGCGGGTGAGGTGTTCCTGGTGATCGCCGCGGTCACTGCCACCTGCAGCACCCTGAACACCTCGCTGGCGGCCATCCCGCGCATGCTCTATGGCATGGCGCAGAACGGCCAGGCTTTCCCGCAGTTCAAGCTGCTCAGCCCGCGCGCTCGCACGCCCTGGGTGGCGGTACTGTTCGTGGCCGCCATTACCGGCCTGCCGATTCTGGTCATGGGCCAGGATGCCGCCTCCATCAACCTGCTGCTGCTCGCTGCGGCCCTGGCCTGGTTGCTGGCCTACATCATCGTGCACCTGGATGTGATCGCCCTACGTCGCCGTTACCCGGCCATCGCCCGCCCGTTCAGCACGCCGTTCTACCCGCTGCCGCAACTGTTCGGCATCGTCGGCATGCTTTACGCCATCTGGTATGCCTCGCCGAGCCCGGACATGACCGGCAAGATTTTCGGCATTGCCGGTGTGGTGCTGGCGCTGGTGTCGCTGATTGCTGTGGTCTGGATCAAGGTCGTGATGCGCAAGGACCTGTTCCGCCCTGAGCCACTGGAGCAGATCCAGTGACACGCCGCGACTGAATGCAGGGTCAGGGCGATATGCAGTTCGTCGCCCGGATACCTGCCCGCATGCCCGGCACCCGGCCGGACATCGGGCGCCTGGTCGCTCGGCGGGCAGGGCAGCTTTTTCGTATAGCTCGAAGACATATTTAGTATTTTCCCTGCCCATCGGCTTCGGCCAGCATCGGTACAGCTGAATAGCGGGAAGAGGAGACCCCCAAAGATGAACGCTCAATTCCAGGCACAACGCGAAACCCGTGATTACCAGGCAGCGGATGCGGCCCACCACATCCATGCCTTCCTCGACCAGAAGGCGCTGAACGCCGAAGGGCCGCGCGTGATCGTCGGTGGCGAGCGCCTCCACCTCTGGGACAACGACGGCAAGCGCTACCTCGACGGCATGTCCGGCCTGTGGTGCACCAACCTCGGCTACGGCCGCAAGGACCTCACCGCCGCTGCTACCCGCCAGATGGAGCAACTGCCGTACTACAACATGTTCTTCCACACCACCCACCCGGCGGTGGTGGAGCTGTCGGAGCTGCTGTTCAGCCTGCTGCCGGGCCACTACAGCCACGCCATCTACACCAACTCTGGCTCCGAGGCCAACGAGGTGCTGATCCGCACCGTACGCCGCTACTGGCAGATTCTCGGCAAGCCCGAGAAGAAGATCATGATCGGTCGCTGGAACGGCTACCACGGCTCCACCCTGGGCGCCACGGCGCTGGGCGGCATGAAATTCATGCACGAGATGGGCGGTATGCTGCCGGACATCGCCCACATCGATGAGCCTTACTACTTCGCCAACGGCGGCGACCTGACGCCCGAGGAGTTCGGCCTGCGCGCGGCTCGCCAGTTGGAAGAGAAGATCCTCGAACTGGGCGCCGACAAGGTTGCCGCCTTCGTTGCCGAACCCTTCCAGGGGGCCGGCGGCATGATCTTCCCGCCGGAAACCTACTGGCCGGAAATCCAGCGCATCTGCCGCAAGTACGACGTGCTGCTGTGTGCCGATGAAGTGATTGGCGGTTTCGGCCGTACCGGCGAATGGTTCGCCCACCAGCACTTCGGCTTCGAGCCGGACACCCTGTCCATCGCCAAGGGCCTGACCTCCGGCTACATCCCCATGGGCGGCCTGATCCTCAGCAAACGCATGGCCGAAGTGCTGGTCGAGCAGGGTGGTGTGTTCGCCCACGGACTGACCTACTCCGGCCACCCGGTGGCAGCGGCGGTGGCCCTGGCGAACCTCAAGGCACTGCGCGACGAAGGTGTGGTGACCCAGGTGAAGACCGACACCGGCCCTTACCTGCAGCAATGCCTGCGCGAAGTGTTCGGCAACCACCCGCTGGTGGGCGACATCCAGGGCGCTGGTCTGGTTGCCGCGCTGCAGTTCGCCGAAGACAAGGCCACCCGCAAGCGCTTCGCCAACGAGAACGACATCGCCTGGCGTTGCCGCACTATCGGCTTCGAGGAGGGGCTGATCATTCGCTCCACCCTCGGTCGCATGATCATGGCGCCGGCCCTTGTGGCCACCCGTGCCGAGATCGACGAACTGGTCAGCAAGACGAAGATCGCGGTGGATCGAACCGCGCAGGAGCTGGGACGCCTCTAGTCCCGCTACGGACCGCCTGCGACCAGGGCGGCGGTCCGCCACCACAGCTGCTAGGCAGTGTTACGGCGCCCGGGATTGCTGCCCGCGCGCCGTTTTTTTTTTGCGGGATTCTGGTGTGGGACAAATCCGTTGTAGGGGCGAGTTCATTCGCGATGTCTGCGTTAGCTGTTGCGAGAGATGGACCCTCGGGCCAAGAGCCTTGTAGGCGCTGGCTTGCCAGCGAAACTCTGCCCCGGAATTCCAGGGGCCGCTTCGCAACCCTTGGCGAATGAGCTCGCCCCCCACACGAGCAAGCGCTCAAGGATTTATTGGTCCTCCCCGCGACGAACGGTTCGAGAAGATATATTGCGGTCGTAATATTATGTGTGTAATTTAAGCGAACAGCTCACCCCGAGCCCTTTCCCTGGAGACTGAACCATGAGCGAACACAAGCACCAAGGCGTTGCCCTGATCACCGGCGCGTCTACTGGCATCGGTGCCACCTATGCCAAGCGCCTGGCCGAGCGGGGTCATGACCTGTTGCTCGTCGCCCGTGACCAGAACCGCCTGGAAGCCCTGGCAGCCGAGCTGCGCCAGCAGGCTGGAGTGAAGGTGGAAGTGCTGAAGGCCGATCTGACCGACAAGGCCGATCTGACCCGCGTTGCCCAGCGCTTGCGCAGCGACTCCGCCATCAGCGTGCTGGTGAACAATGCCGGCGTGGCCGTCAGCGGCAGCCTGCTGGATACCGACCTCGACCGTTTCGACGCGATGATCCAGCTCAACGTGGTGGCCGTGACCCACCTGGCTGCCTCGGCGGCGGCCAACTTCGTCGCGCAGGGACGCGGCACCATCATCAACATCGCTTCCGTGCTCGCCCTGGCGCCGGAAATGTTCAACGGCACCTACAGTGGCACCAAGGCCTTTGTGCTCAACCTCAGCCAGTCGTTGAATTCGGAAGTGAAGGACAAGGGCGTGCGGGTGCAGGTAGTACTGCCAGGGGCGACCCGTACCGAAATCTGGGAGCGCTCGGGCACCGGTATCGAGAACATCCCGCAGGAAATCCTGATGGACGTGGTCGAGATGGTGGATGCCGCGCTGGCCGGTCTGGATCAGGGCGAACTGGTGACTATCCCCTCGCTGCCGGAGCAAGGCGACTGGGAGCGCTTCACGGCTGCCCGCTTCCACATGGCACCGAACCTGTCGCGTTCGTCGGCAGCGGATCGCTACAAGGCCTGATTGGCTCTCCAACGCAAAAGGCCGGGCGAGTGCCCGGCCTTTTGCTTCGCGAGTGAATTCGTTCCCGCAAGAGGGAAGGGAATCAGGCGAAAACGAAGTACTTGCGCACCGTTTCCACCACTTCCCAGGTGCCTTTCATGCCGGGTTCGATCACGAACACGTCGCCGGCCTTCAGGTGCTTAGGCTGCTCGCCCTCCGGGGTGATGATGCAGTAGCCATCCAGAAAGTGGCAGTACTCCCATTTCTCGTAGTTGACCTCGAATTTGCCGGGCGTGCAGATCCAGGTGCCCATGATCTTGCTGCCGTCCTTGGACAGGTAAGCGTTGAGGTTCACGGTGTGCGGATCGCCGCCGATGCGCTTCCACTTGGTGGCGTCCAGGACGGGGGTAGGGCAGGTCTCGCGCAGGACGGTGATGAAGTCGGACATTTCAGCTCCAGACAATCTGATGAAAGGCCCGTCACCATAGGTCTAATGATCTGTCGGGAGTTGTCTGGATTCGACCCCCAGGTGTCTATGAACGCGCCGGCAAAACAGGCAAAAGGGCGCTAACGTGAATCCAGGGGGCCGATTCTTCCGGTCTCAGGCGGCGGCCCGTGTCGGGTTGCCTCGGCAGTAGCCGGTGGAGCGGGGGCGCTCCACGAGGAGGTGCTCTCATGAACACCCAGTGGTTCAGCCATGACAACGCCGCCTCGGAAGGCAGCTTCGACAAATGGTGGGATACCTATGGCGAGTGGTTCGACTCCGAGGATCAGTTGCTCAGTGGCGAAAGCGGCATCCAGCGCCTGCACACCCAGGATGGTCAGGTGCTCTACAGCAAGCGGCAGATCAACCACTTCCACCACGACCTGGTACACCCGTTCGGCGAGCCGGCCATCCTCCATGAAATGAGAGCCTTGCAGGCACTGGCCAAGCTGGGGATCCGCGTGCCCAAGGTGGTGTTCAGCGCCGCACGCAAGACCGAAACCGAATGGCAGGCGTTGCTTATCACCGAAAGCCTCGACGGTTTCATCAGCCTCGAAGCGTGGTATGCCCAGCCAATGCAGGCCAATCTGCGCCAGCAGTTGATCCAGCAACTGGCCAACACCATAGCGCGCATGCACCGTGCTGGCTGGGAGCACGGTCGGCTCTATCCGAAAAACATCTTCGTCAAAGTCACCGGTGAACGGGAGCCGCATGTGGAGGTCGCCCTGCTCGGCCTGGCCAAGGCCAATCATCGCCTGACTGCCTACAGTGCTTCGAAGCACGACTACGAGCAGTTCAAGCAGCACCGAAAGCCCATGCCGGATGAGGACTGGAAAGCCTTTGCGACGGTGTACCGGGACGTGATGGAGAGCGACTACACGCGCTAAGCCGGGTAGGTTTCGCCAGCGCGGATAGCCCCGCTTCCTCGGCGAGAGAGCGGGGCGAATGAATCAGCGAGGTCTGCCTGGAGGCCTAGCCAAGTGTTCAAGGCTTGTCGACCCGCTTCACAGCCGTGTATCCAGCGCATGGGGGCCCTGGGTCAACTGCTCCTTGAGGAACTCGATGCAGAGTTTCACCTTGGCCGATCCCGAAGCCCGCGCGGCGGTCACGGCCCAGACATCGGCGGCCTGCTGGTAGGCCGGTAGCACGCGCACCAGTTTGCCGGCGCGGATGCTCGGGGCCACATCCCAAACCGAGGCCATGATCACGCCGTGACCCTCGTGGGCCCATTGGCGCACCACATCGCTGTGGTTGGAGGCCATGGGGCCGGTGACTTTCACGGTTTCCTCGCCATTGGGGCCGGCCAGGCGCCACACGCCAAAGCTCAGTTCGCGCTCGCGAAACAGCAGGCAGTCGTGCTGGGCCAGGTCAGCCAGGCTGCGCGGATGGCCGCGCTGTGCCAGGTAGGACGGGGCGGCGCAGAGCATGCGGTGGCTTTCGGCGATCTTGTGGGCGATCAGGTGCGGCTCGTGGACTTCACCCACGCGCAGGTCGATGTCGACGTTCTCACCGATCAGGTCAACCCGCCGATCCAGCAGTTCCAGCCAGACCTCCAGCCCGGGATGGCGTTGGCGCAGCAGGGACAGCACCGGCGACACGTAGTCCCGCCCCAGGCGCAGGCTGGTGGCGATGCGCAGCACACCGCGCGGCTCGCCCTTCAGGCCGGACAGGGCCTCCACCATGCCCTCCACGCTTTCGAGGATCGTCTGTGCCCAGGCGAAGGCGGCCTCGCCATCGGCAGTGATGTTCACCCGCCGTGTGGTGCGGTTGAACAGCTTGACCCCGAGGGCCTCCTCCAGCATGGCGATGCGCTTGCTGACGTGGGCGGGAGAAATGCCCAGCTCGGTCGCGCCAGCGATGAAACTGGAGCGCCTCGCGACGGCGCAGAACAGCAAGAGGTCGCGCAGGAAGGGATCATTATTCGCTAAAAGCGCATTCTGATTTTTCATGGTGGCGGATTATAGATGGATTAGTGAATATTAGTCTTTCGATCGACCCTTCCCCCACAGGAACAGATCGAACGACATGAGCATCCTCCGCATTGCCATTGCTGGTGCCGGCCTGATTGGCCAGCGCCACCTTGAACTCATCCAGGCCAATCCTTCCTGCGAACTGGCAGCCCTGGTCGACCCCGTCACCGCGGCCCGGGACGTCGCCCAGCGTGCCGGCGTGCCGCTGTTCCCGTCGCTGGAGGCGCTGTTCGAATCAGAACGGCCGGACGGCATCGTTCTCGCCACCCCCAACCAACTGCACGTCGAGCAGGCGCTGGTGTGCCTGCAGGCCGGCGTTGCTGCACTCATCGAAAAACCCGTGGCCGATACGCTGGAAGAGGGCGAGCGGCTGCTGGCCGCATCGCTTGATTCGAAGGTCCCGCTGCTGGTGGGCCATCACCGCGCCCACAGCCCGATTCTCCAACGCGCGCGGGCGATTATCCGCGAAGGCCGCCTCGGGAGCCTGGTAGCGGTGATGGGTAGCGCGCTCTTCTACAAGCCGGACGATTACTTCGATGCTGCAACCTGGCGGCGCAAAGTCGGTGGTGGGCCGGTGTTGATCAACCTGATCCACGAGATCGGCAACCTACGCTCGCTGTGCGGCGAGATCGTCGCCGTGCAGGCCCTGGCTTCCAGTGCCACGCGCGGTTTTCCGGTGGAGGACACGGTGTCAATCAGCCTGCGTTTCGCCAACGGCGCCCTGGGCAGCTTCCTGCTCTCCGACACGGCGGCCTCCGCTCGAAGCTGGGAACAGACCTCCCGGGAGAACCGCGACTACCCCAGCTATGACGATGAAGACTGCTACCTGATCGCCGGAACCAGCGGCTCCCTCGCCGTGCCCACCCTGCGCCTGAAGTGCTACGACCAGCCAGAAGACCATTCCTGGTGGAAGCCCTTCACCTGCGAAGTGGTCGACCTGCAGCGCGAAGACCCGCTAGCGCGGCAGCTCGAACATTTCTGCCAGGTCATTCGCGGTGAGGCAGAACCGCTGGTGAGCGTGCGCGACGGTCTGCAGAACCTGCGGGTGGTGGACGCCATCGGCCGGGCCGCACGGGACGGCGGAACCGTGGTGGTCGCGCAGTAGGTGGGTCGTTGGCCTGTAGGGGCGATTTCAATCGCCAAGGGCAGCGCAGCTGACCCCTTCGACGTTCGAGGGGCAGACCTTCGGCCTGCCTGGCGAATGAATTCGCCCCCACAGGGCCTGCCATTCCCGGTAGGCGCCACTCATGCACCGTGCGCAAGGCCGATACCCGGCCGCCTGTGCCGTGGCTGCATCAAGGAAGAACACCCGCGCCGATACATACCCGCCACGCGCAATGGCACGCAGGGCAGTGGGGCAGTCGAGGCGGCCGTAGATTCGCGTCTGGCGATGCCCGCCCAGGGTGCCGGGCACCGGGCTGGTGTACGGCTTGCCGTCCGCCCCGAGCAGGGTCCAGCCTTTCACCCTTCGGCCTCGCGCTCCAGCAGACGGCGCTTGCGCTCCACACCCCAGCGGTAGCCGGAGAGGTTGCCGTCGCTGCGTACCACTCGGTGGCACGGGATGGCCACGGCGATGCTGTTGGCCGCGCAGGCCTGGGCCACTGCACGCACGGCGCGCGGCGAGCCGATGCGCTCGGCAATCTCCGCATAGCTGGCGGTGCTGCCAGGCGGAATTTCCCGCAGCGCCTGCCAGACCCGTTCCTGAAAGGCCGTGCCGCGTACATCCAGCGGCAGGTCCAGGCCCAGTTGCGGCGCTTCGATGAAGCCAATGACTTTGGCCACCAGTTGCTCGAAGTCGCTGTCGCCCCCGATCAGTCGGGCGCGGGGAAACTTGTCCTGCAGGTCACGCAGCAGGGCGTCCGGGTCATCGCCGAGTAGAATGGCGCATACGCCAACGCCGCTTTGCGCGACCAGGAAGGAACCGAGGGAACATTCGCCCAGCGCGAAGCGGATTTCATTGTTGACGCCGCCGGCACGGTAGTCGGCGGGCTTCATGCCCAGCACCTGGGCGGAGTCGGCGTAGAAGCGGCTGTTGGAGTTGAAGCCGGCGTCGTAGATCACCTCGGTCACCGAGGTGCCAGCGCCCAACTGGTCGCGCACCTTGCGCGCGCGGCGAGCGCGGGCATAGGCCTTGGGCGTGACGCCGGTGACTGCCTTGAATACCCGGTGGAAGTGCGAGGCGCTCATGCCCACCGACTCGGCCAAGGCCTCCAGCCCTGGCGCTTCCTCGGCGCTTTCGATCTGCCGGCAGGCGGCCGACACCAGCGCCGCGTGCTGCGCGGCAACGCTGGTCATGTCGGCAGCGGCACGGCGACTGGGACGGTAGCCAGCGGCTTCGGCCGCTTCCGCGCTGTCGAAGAATTCCACATTCTCCGGACGCGGCAGGCGGGTGGGGCTGCTGGGGCGACAGTAGATGCCGGTGGTTTTCACCGCATAGACGAATTGCCGGTCGGCGGCCGGGTCGCGGGCCTGCACGGCGGCCCAGCGAGGGTCCTGTTCGATGGCGTTCCTGGCAGTGGGCTTCATGGCGCTATCCGCTTGCTGTTCGGTCAGGGCAGAGAGTATGCGGGCAGGATATCGCCCGCATCCCGACTCTTGCTGTCGAATTCAGCGGCGCGAATACACCTTGAAGAGTGTCTGGTCCAGCTCGCTCGGGGCGCCGAAGTAGCGGGTATAGAGCGGTACGATGTCACCGGAGCGATAGAGCTGGCTCAGCGCCGTATCCACTTGCAGGCGAAAGTCCTCGTCGCCACGGGCCATGGCCATGGATACCGGCTCGAACTCGAAGCGGCGGTCCAGCACCATCAGGTTGGTGTTGGCCGTGTCCCGTGCCACCAGGCTGCGCAGGATCATCTGGTTGGAGAAGAATGCGTCCACCTTGCCGCTGGCCACATGCTCCACGCCCTCGGCCGGACTGGTCACGGTCTCCAGGGTGATCTGCACCTTCAGTAGACGCAGCCTCTCCCGCGCCCACTCTTCCACCAGCGTCCCGCCCTGCACCGCGAAGCGGTGGGCCGCAAGACCACGATTGAGGGTGGCACGCCAGGTGGGGCCGGTTTGTTCCACCTCGCCATTGAGCACTCTGACCAGCGACAGCGGGGCGTTCTTGCGCAGCACCACGCCGATGCCCGCGGTGTACACCGGCAGCGAGAAGGCCAGGTTCTGCCGACGCTTCAACGTTTCCACCATAGGGCTGCAGAGCAGGTCCACACCGGTTTCCTGCACGACGTCCAGGGCCTTGTCCGGCGCCAGGGGTACGAAGCGCACCTTGAGTGTGGCCAAGCCAGGAAGGGTACGCAGTTGCTCGGCGACTTTCTGGCACAGGTCGATGGCGTAGCCGGAAGCGCCTTCTCCCTCGTCCGAGGAGAACGGCGGCTGGTCCGGCAAGTAGCCGAGGGTGAGGGTGCCGCTGGCGCGGATGCGGTCCAGGGTCTGGGCCGGGGCCAGTGACGGTAGCAACAGCGTCACTATCAGGGGCAGCCAAAGCGTTGCTTTCCGGTTCATGCCTTATCCTCCAGACCGAGGGCGCGAGCCCGCGCGGCGCGCTCTTCCAGGAAGCGGTCGGCGATGTAGCCGAACATCAGGTAGCCCACGGCGGTGACGATCATGCCGCCGAACACCGCTTCCGTCCCCGAGGCGTAGAGCGCATAGAAGCTGTAGGCCATCGCGATGAGCAGCACCACTACGTTGCGGTGGTGCGGGAAACCCGTCACGCCGGCCTTCTGCATGATGACCAGCAGCGCCGAAAGCGAGGTGATGTAGGGAATGATGTTGGTCACGGCCGCCAGGTTGACCAGCTTGCCGAACTGCTCCGAGGCATTGGGCGAGATGGTCGAGATCGCCATGCCGCTCTGCAGAACGGCATTGGCGATCAGCCCGGCGACAGGGGCGCCCAGCAGCGTGACCTTGGCAAACAGCGTCGGAAACATTTTCTGGTCGGCGGTGACCTTGGCGGTCTGCGCCAGGGTGAATTGCCAACCCAGTAGCGAGCCGACGCAGGCCATCACCGCCAGGCCCATGATCAGGTCACCCACCAGCGGGTTGAACATCTTCGCGTAGACGAAGGCGAAGGGAGCGCTGGAGTTGGCCAGTTCGGGGTTGGGCACGATGCCCATGATCACCGAGGTGGAGAGCACGTAGACCACCGCCGCGCCCAGCGTGCCCATCAGGCAGGCCAGCGGCACATTGCGCTTGGGGTTCTCCACGGCATCGGAGTTCTGCGCCGCGGACTCCATGCCGAGGAA
The DNA here is from genome assembly GCF_029871195.1 of Pseudomonas sp. BN415. NCBI lineage: Bacteria > Pseudomonadati > Pseudomonadota > Gammaproteobacteria > Pseudomonadales > Pseudomonadaceae > Pseudomonas > Pseudomonas sp. BN415. The sequence goes on along the minus strand of NZ_SSOK01000046.1, from coordinate 20,131 downwards.
GGCCCAGAGGGTCAGCGGAATGCTCTGGGTGATGGCGTCGTTGGTGGCGATGCCGTTGGGGTTCCAGGCCGCCCTGAAGATATCCGGGTCGAACCAGAACCAGCCGATCACTGACAGCCCCGCCACCGGGATGATCACCCCCCAGACCGTGATCGATCCGATATGACCGGTGATTTTCGGTCCGCCGAAGTTGGCCAGGGTGGTCAGCCAGATCAGCCCCACGGCGCCGATGAACAGTGGGATTGCACCGGAACCCAGCCAGGGGAAGAAGGGTGTCAGGTAACCCACGGCAGAAATGGCGATGGCCACGTTGCCGATGGCCAGCGAGAGGAAGTACAGGTAGGAACAGAGGAAGAAGGCCGACTTGCCGTGGGCTTCCTCCGTGTACGCCGACATCCCGCCTGAACGGGCGCAAAATATGCCGCACTGGGCGAAGCAGTAAGCGATGGCCATGGAGCCTATCGCCGTGATGATCCAGGACAGCAGGGAGATCGCTCCCAACTGGGCCATGCTGGAGGGCAGCATGATGATGCCGGAGCCCATCATGTTCACCGCCACCAGGGTGGTGAGTGCGGTCAGGCTCATTTTCTTGCCGGAGACGGCCATGTCTGGCTCCTTGCTGGAAAGGCGTATCCAGAACGATAGGCTGCTCCCGGCATAGTTGCTGCCGGCCAGGGAGTAGAATTACTTTCCTGCACTATCCCGTCCCGAGTCGCCCATGCCCCTGAAGCCCGAAGACCTCGCCAGCATCACCGCCATTACCCTCGACGACTACAACCGCAACGCCGAAGGCTTCCGCGAAGGCACTCGCGACCACGACGTGAGCCAGAACATCGAGGCGATGCTGCGGCATATCCGGGGACGCGCGCCGTTCACCATCCTCGACTTCGGCTGTGGTCCCGGCCGCGACCTGCAAACCTTCACCCGTCTGGGCCATTGCGCCGTCGGCCTGGACGGCGCGGAAAGCTTCGTTGCCATGGCGCGTGCTGACTCCGGTTGCGAAGTCTGGCACCAGGACTTCCTCGCCCTCGACCTGCCTGCCAGCCGCTTCGACGGCATCTTCGCCAACGCCAGCCTGTTTCATGTCCCGCGCCAGGAACTGCCCCGCGTCCTGCGCCAACTGCACGCCACCCTGAAACCCGGCGGCGTGCTCTTCAGCTCCAACCCGCGCGGGCAGAACGACGAAGGCTGGAACGGCAGCCGCTACGGCGCCTGGCACGACTACGAAAGCTGGAAAGCCCTGCTGGAAGCGGCCGGCTTCGAAGCCGTGGAGCACTACTACCGGCCAGCAGGCCTGCCGCGTGAGCAGCAGCCATGGTTGGCGAGTGTGTGGCGCAAGAGCGCTCGGTAGGGGCTTGCAATCGTAGGTTGCGGCTGAGCTCCGCGAAGCCCAACGTTTACGGTCACGTCCACGCGTTGGGCTTCGTTCCTCTGCTCAACCTAAGGCAGGCGGCAGGCCTGCTTGGCGAATGAATTGGCCCCCACAGTGAGCCCTGTCAGGCTCGAGTAGAGACTTCAACCTTTGCGCGGCAATTGCTTCGGCAGGTCTTTTCCGGCCGCGGGCACCTTCGGCTGGTTGAGGGCTTGGCGCACCTTCTCGTAGTCGTCGTAGGGCAGGCCGGCGCGGCTGAGCATTTCCAGGGCGAACTGCTTCACCTCGGCATCGGTGTAGGGGCGTTGCTCGGGTTCGGGTTGGCTGGCGCATCCGCTGAGGATCAGTGCTATTGCGGCCAGCGCAAGGATGTGTGCGTGTTTCATGGGGTGGCCCCGAGCGGTGTGTGGTTCAGAGCGCGCAGGCTACCAATGGCCGGGGAGGGGGAAAAATCATCCCCACCGATAATGACTATTTCGTTACTCGCAAGTATGGCGGTTGCAGTGAATTACTTAGGGAGCTAACCTTTTCGACTTCACCTCCCAGAGCATACCGGTGGGCCCTTCATCTGCACCCTGTGCTGCGGGACGCCATCGAACGACAAGACGCGAATGCCGCCGCTGCGGCGAACCGCGCGTTGCTGATCTGACCTCGTCCCCTTTCTGGAACTGCCTTGAATGAATGCCCCGAATCCCCTGGATGACGCCAAGCCGGTTTGCCCGCCGGAAGAGCTGCTCATCGACGCCGAAGCCGACGACGAAACCCAACCCCATGCACTGCACGGCAGTACCTGGCTGCTGTTGGCGGGGCTGGTGATGGTGGCGCTGAACCTGCGCCCAGCGCTGTCGAGCCTGGCGCCAATGCTGAACATGGTGCGCGAGGCCACCGGCCTGTCAGCCACCGGTGCCGGCCTCCTGACCACCTTGCCGGTGCTCTGCCTCGGCCTGTTTGCGCCACTGGCGCCCCTGCTGGCGCGACGCCTGGGCAGCGAGCGTACGGTGCTGCTGATCCTTCTCACCCTGGCTGGCGGCATCGTGTTGCGCAGCCTGTTCCCGGTCGCCGGGCTGTTCTTCGGCAGCCTGGTGGCGGGGGCGAGCATCGGCATTATCGGCGTGCTGCTGCCGGGGATCGTCAAGCGTGATTTCCCGCATATCGCCGGGCTGATGACCGGGGTCTACACCATGGCCCTGTGCCTGGGCGCGGCGCTGGCTGCGGGCGCCACGGTGCCGCTGGCCGAGCTGCTGGACCACGCCTGGCAACCGGCGCTGGCCTTCTGGGCGCTGCCGGCGATCCTCGCCGCGCTGATCTGGCTGCCCCAAGCGCGCCAGGGCCAACTCGCCCATCGCCAGGCCTACAAGGTGACGGGCCTGTGGCGCGACCCGCTGGCCTGGCAAGTGACGCTCTACATGGGCCTGCAATCGTCCCTGGCCTACATCGTCTTTGGCTGGCTGCCGTCGATCCTGACCGACCGGGGACTTTCCGCGGTGGAGGCAGGGCTGGTGCTGTCAGGCTCGGTGATGACGCAGTTGATCAGCGCCCTTGGCGCCCCCTGGCTGGCTACCCGTGGCCGCGACCAGCGCCTGGCGGTGGTGCTGGTGATGGGCCTTACCCTGGCCGGCTTGCTGGGCATGCTCTATGCGCCGCTCACTGGCATCTGGGGCTGGGCGGTGGTGCTGGGCCTGGGGCAGGGCGGCACTTTCAGCATCGCCCTGGCGCTGATCGTGCTGCGCTCGCGGGATGCCCACGTGGCGGCCAACCTATCCGGCATGGCCCAGGGCGTGGGTTACACCCTGGCTGCAATGGGGCCGCTAATGGTGGGGGTGGTGCATGACCTGACCCACGGCTGGAGCGCGGTCGGGATCATCTTCGTCGTCATCAGCCTGGCGGCTACCGCATTCGGCCTCGGCGCCGGGCGCAACCTGCATGTGGCCGCCCGCAGCGAGCACCTCTGAGGCCCGGACCTATTCGTAGGATCTGGTAGAGCGAAGCGATACCCATCAGCGTCGGGCCCCGGTGTGGCGCGCGGGTGGAAGTGAAGAGCGACTTCCACCCTTCGCGTGGACCGTGCCAAGCCGTGCTCAGGGCCGCCAGTTGGCGTTGAACTGTTCCGCCAGCTTCTGCTGGCGGAAACGCTCGACGATGAAATCGATGAACACGCGGGTCTTGGCTGGCAGCAACTTCTGCGCGCTGAAGTAGAGGGACAGGCTACCAGTGTCCACATACCAATCCGGCAGTACGCGTTCCAACGCGCCGCGCTTGAGGTGGGGCAGGGCGTGTACCGTGCTGACCAGGGTGACGCCCAGCCCTTGAATGGCCGCATGGCAGGCGGCATCCGGGTCGGTCATGGCCATGCGTAGTTTCAGTTCGAACGTCGCCTGGCGGTCGTCGCGGGTACGCAACGGCCAGCTGCGCACTCGCCCGGTCTGGGGCGAGCGGATGAGGATGCCGTCGTGCCGGGCCAGGTCTTCCGGTGATTCGATGGCCGGGCTGCGTGCCAGGTAATCCTTGGACGCAAGTAGTACGCGGTGGGCCGGCCCCAACTGGCGGGCGATCACCCCGGGAGGCAGCTCGAAGCCGCCGCCGATGGCGGCATCGAAGCCTTCACCGATCAGGTCCACGGGGCGATTGTCGAACTGCCAGTCGGGGACGATGGCTGGGTAGCGGGCGAGAAAGTCGGCGAGGTGCGGCAGGATGTAATCGCGGCCAAAAGCGACGCCCATGCTTACCTTGAGCGTGCCTGCCGGCTGGCCCTGGCTGCTGGCGAGGTTCGCCACCGCCCCCTGGATGCTCGCCAGTCCACCACTCACTTCCGCCAGAAAGCGCTCGCCGGCCTCGGTCAGGGTCAGGCGCCGGGTGCTGCGCAGAAACAGCCGAACGCCAAGGTTGGACTCCAGCCGAGCCACATTCTTGCCCACCGCAGCGGGGGTCAAGCCCAGGCGCCGCGCGGCCTCGGCAAAGCTGCCAGCCTCGGCGGCGCGCACGAAGCACTCGATGCTGCTGAGGGTTTCCATGGGCTCTCCATAAACCATTGGTATCGACTGAATATAGCGATTGCCGGCTTATCGGTTGTGAATCGGCGCTCAATACTGGGGCCGTACTCAACCACACCCCCTAGTTCCAGGAGATCCTCAATGAGCACCCAAAAACCCCTCGAAGGCAAAGTCGCATTCATCCAGGGCGGTTCCCGCGGCATCGGTGCCGCGACTGCCAAGCGCCTGGCAAAGGAAGGCGCCGCCGTCGCCCTGACCTACGTTGCATCCGCCAGCAGCGCACTTGAAGTGGTCCAGGCCATCGAAGCCGCTGGTGGCCGCGCCATCGCCATCAAGGCGGACAGCCGCGACGAGCAGGCCATCCGCGCTGCCATCCGCCACACGGTGGAAACCTACGGCCGCCTCGACATCCTGGTGAACAATGCGGGCGTGCTGGCCGTGGCGCCCATCGAAGAGTTCAGCATCGATGACCTGGACCGTACCCTGGACGTCAACGTCCGCAGTGTGGTGATCGCCAGCCAGGAAGCCGCCCGTGTGATGGGCGAGGGCGGTCGCATCATTACCATCGGCAGCACCAATGCCGAGCGCATGCCATTTGCCGGCGGCTCGGTGTACGCCCTGAGCAAGGCGGCGGTGGCCGGCTTCACCAAGGGCCTGGCCCGTGACCTGGGGCCGCGTGGCATCACGGTCAACAACGTGCAACCGGGCCCGGTGGACACCGAGATGAACCCCGATCAGGGCGAGTTCGCCGAATCCCTCAAGCAGATCATGGCCCTGCCGCGCTATGGCCAGGCCGAGGAGATTGCCAGCTTCGTGGCCTACCTGGCCGGCCCGGAGGCGGGGTACATCACTGGCGCCAATCTGATGATCGACGGAGGCTTCTCGGCCTGAGGACGGGCGAGAAAGGCTTCCGTAATTGGATGGGATGGGCGAAATCCATGCGGACCGTGATCGATGGGTTTCGCAGGCTCTACCCATCCTACAAACGCACGTGGACCCTACGGGAGCTGAATCAGCCTGTCCCGTAGCGCCTGGTCGGGCTCTTTCCCCCGTCCGGCCTGGAGATTGTCCAGCATGTGGCGGGGGTTGCCCGTTCCGGGGATCACGCAGGTTACCGCCGGGTGGCTCAGGCAGAACTTCAGCAAGAGTTGCGGCCAACTGGTGCAGTCGTAGTCGGCAGCCCATTCCGGGAGTGGTTGCTGCAAGAGATTGCGCAGCAGGTTGCCGCCGCCGAAAGGGCGATTGACCAGCACCGCCACGCCGCGCTCCTGCGCCAGGGGCAGGATGCGCGCTTCGGCGTCGCGGTCGTTGAGGGCGTAGTTGACCTGCAGGAAGTCCAGCTTCTCGGCGCGCAGCACCTTTTCCAGTTCGCCGTAAGCGCTGGAGGTGTAGTGAGTGACGCCCAGGTAGCGGATTCGGCCTTCCTCTTTCCATTGCCGCAGCGTTGTGAGGTGCTCCTTCCAGTCCACCAGGTTGTGTACCTGCATGAGGTCGATGCGCTGGCGCTGCAGCAGGCGCATGGAATGTTGCATCTGCTTCACGCCGCCCTGACGCCCCTGGGTCCAGACCTTGGTGGCGACGAAGGCATGCTCATGGGCCTTCAGCTCGTTCAGCAAGCCGCCGATCACTTCTTCCGCCTGGCCGTACATGGGCGAGCTGTCGATCACCGAGCCGCCGGCCGCGAAGAGCGCTTCCAGTACCTTGCGACAGTCGGCCCAGGCCTCGCTGGCATCATGGGAGATGTCGAAGCCCCGGTAGGTGCCGACGCCGATCACTGGCAACTGTTCGCCGCTGGAAGGGATGGCGCGACGGTGTAATGGATGCGGCTCCAAGTCGGCGCTGAGGCTGAATGGGCTCATGGCCAGAAGTGCCGTACCCGCACTGAGGCGGAGGAATTCGGCGCGGGTGATACCGGTTCTCATGGCTTGGCCTCCTGTGGGCTTGCCGAGGATTCAGTGTGCTCGTGCCGCACGCCCAGGCGCCAGCCCAGTACGGACCAGACCACGGCTACGCCTGCGCCAACCAGCGCCACCGTGGCGGCAGCAAGGCCGATGCCGATGAGCAGCGTGTTGAGCCAGGCGCTGAGGGCGTCGCCTCCGCGATAGACCACGGTGTCGATGAAGTTCTTCGCCCGGTACTTCTGCTGGGCGCCGAGCGGTACGAAGAGCATTTCCCGCCCCGGCCGAATGAAGGCGTACTCGCCCACGCGACGCAGCACCATCACCCCGGCCAACACGGCGAATTGCGGCTGCAACGCCAGGGCCAGAAAGCCCAGGGCGACCAGCAGCGGCACCACTGCCAACAGGGCGCCAACGCCGAATCGCTGGGCCACGCGCCCGGCGACGAAGAGCTGGCAGATCAGGGATAGCGACTGCACGCTGAAGTCGATCAGGGCGAATACGCGGACCTGCTGTCGACTGTCCGGGAACAGCGCTGCCACCAGCCGTGCCTGCTCGAAGTAGAGGAACGTGCTGGTGCAGGACAGCAGCAGGACGAAGGCGCAAATACCCAGCAAATAGGGAGAGCCCAGCACCAGGCTGATACCAGAGAAGGGATTGCCGGGCACCGGGCGCTCCGGTGGTTCGCTTTCTGCGCCGGGCCTTCCTGCCCCACCGATACCGCGCCAGGTCATCAGGAAGCGGCGCAGGGCCAGGGTCGGCAGCAGGAGCAGGGCGGCCAAGGCCAGCAGCCCTGCCGTGCCCAGTGGCCCAACCAGCAGTCCGCCCAGTACAGGACCGAGCAACCCGCCCAGGCTGGCTCCGGCGGCGATGGAGGGGAAGAGGCGTTTGGACTGGCGCCGATCGAACACATCCGCCAGCAGGCTCCAGGCCAGCGACACCACGAACAGGTTGTAGACCGACAGCCAGACATAGAAGGCCCGCGCCACCCACAGCGGGTCCGGCGTGCGCCACAGGAGCCAGGCGAAGCCCAGCAGGTTGCTGGCGAAGAACAGGTAGACGCAGTCGAGGAACAGCCGTCGCGGTACCCGTGCGTTCAACCAGCCATAGGCCGGCACCGCCAGCAGCATGACGACGAAGGTGGCGCTGAACAGCCATTGCAGGTTCTCGACACCGCCGGCAATGCCCATGGTTTCGCGCACCGGCCGCAGCATGAAGTAGCCGCCGAACAGGCACAGCAGCAGGGCGAAGGCGGCCAGGGCCGGGGCCAGTTCACCGGCCCTGGCATGGATGGCGCGGTGCAGGAGGGACATGGTGGTGGTTCGTGTGGGGTGGTCTGGTGGTTTTAGACCATGGGGAGGCGGGAGTCGCTTTTCTGTGGGGGCGATTTCAATCGCTACGCAGACCGCAGGTCTGCCATTCGGGATCTGGTGGGGGCAGCTGTGCTGCCCTTAGCGAATGAATTCGCCCCCACAAGGTTCAGCCCGCCCCCGGGGGGCTCGATCAAAGCCCGTACTTCTTCACCTTGTCGAACAGTGTGGTCTTGGCCATGCCCAAGGCAATGCAGGCCTGGCTGAGGTTGCCACCATGGCGTTCGAGGGCGGCGCTGAGCAGGGATTTCTCGAAGGCTTCCACCGCTTCTGCAAAGCGGGGATCGTTGCCGTCCGGGGTCTGGCTGCTCTTCTTGAATACTGGTAGCCCGAGGGCAAAGCGTTCGGCGACGTTGCGCAGCTCGCGCACGTTGCCCGGCCAGTCGTGGGCCATCAACGCCGAAACGGTGGCGTTGTCCAGCTCGGGGACAGCGCGATCGAATCGCAGGGAAGAGAGCTGCAGGAAGTGCTCGAACAGCAGCAGGATGTCTTCGCGGCGATCACGCAGTGGCGGCAGTTCCAGGGTAACCACGTTCAGTCGGTAATAGAGGTCGCTACGGAAGCGCCCAGCCTTGCCTTCCTCGTCCAGGTCGAACTTGGTAGCGGCGATGACGCGGCAGTCCACCGGGATCGACTGGTTGGAACCCAGGCGCTCCAGGGTCTGTTCCTGCAGCACGCGGAGGAACTTGATCTGCAGGTTGATCGGCATGCTCTCGATCTCGTCGAGGAACAGGGTGCCCTGGTGGGCGTGCTCGATCTTGCCGATGCGGCGCTTGCCGGCGCCGGTGAAGGCGTGGGCTTCGTGGCCGAAGATTTCGCTGTCGAAGAGGTTTTCCGGCAGGCCGCCGCAGTTGAGGGCGACGAACTGTTTGGTCTGGCGCCGGCTGTAGTCGTGCAGGCAGCGGGCGACCAGCTCCTTGCCGGTACCGGTTTCGCCTTCGATCAGCACATTGGCCGAAGTGTCGGCAACATTGGCGATCAGTTCGCGCAGGGCCTGGATGGCCGACGAGCGGCCGATGATGCGTTGCTCCAGGGCGTGCCGGCCGGCCAACTGGCGACGCAGGTTCGTCACTTCCCGGGCCAGGGCGCGTTGCTCCAGGGCGCGGCGCGCGACGTCCACCAGGCGCTCGGGGGAGAAAGGCTTCTCCATGAAGTCGTAGGCGCCGTCACGCATCGCTTGCACCGCCATGGAGATGTCGCCATGGCCGGTAATGAGGACCACTGGCAGGCTGCGGTCGCGACTCTTCAGGCGTTCGAGCAGGGTCAGGCCATCCATGCCGGGCAGGCGGATGTCGCTGATGACGATGCCGGCGAAGTCCTCGCCGATTTTCTGCAGGGCTTGCTCGGCGCTGCTGACGCCGATGCTGGGAATGTCCTCCAGGGCCAGGGCCTGCTGGCAACCCATCAGTACGTGGGGGTCGTCTTCGACGATGAGAACGCTGAGCGGCTCGGTCATGGGGCGGGGCTCGCGGGGGATCCTTCAGGGCTTTCCATGCGTGGCAGGCAGAGCTCGAAGGCAGTGCCGCCGGTATCCGGGTGGTGCGCCGCCAGGCTGCCGCCAGCGGCGGTGGCGAGGCTGGCGGAGAGGGTCAGGCCGAGGCCCAGGCCGTGCTCGCCGGGCTTGGTGGTGAAGAACGGCTCGAACAGGTGCACGCGGTTGGCCGGGTCGATGCCGGGGCCGTTGTCGCGCACCTGAATCCGGTATTTGCCGCCATCGATCTGGCCGCTGAGCCAGAGTTGACAATCGGATTGGCCGCTCATTGCATCCAGGGCGTTGGCGATGAGGTTGACCAGGATCTGTTCCAGGCGGGTCTGGTCGATGGCGAGCAACTCGTCGGCAAAGTCCCGGTGCAGGGTCAGCGGCGTGCGCTCCAGGCGGGATTGCAGGAGGAACAGTGCGGCATCCACCGCCTTGCCCAGGCGTGCCTGGCCGTGGTCGTCGGAGCGCCGTGCAAAGGCGCGCAGGCTGGCAGTGATTCGGCCCATGCGGTCGACCAGTTCGTTGATCGCCGCCAGGTTGGTGCTGGCGGTGTCCAGGGCGCCGCGCGCCAGGAAGCGCACGGTGTTGCCGGAGAGGGTGCGCAGGGCGGCGAGCGGCTGGTTGAGCTCGTGGGCGATGCTGGTGGACATCTGCCCGATCACCGCCAGTTTTCCGGCCTGGACCAGTCCGTCCTGCGCTTTGCGCAGGTTGTCTTCGGTCTGTTTGCGTTCGCGGATCTCCGCTAGCAGCCGGCTGTTGCTGGCGCGCAGGTCCTGGGTGCGTTCGGCGATCTTGCGTTCCAGTTCGTTGTTGGCCGCCAGCAATGCTTCACGAGCGGCCAGACGGGTCGCGATGACCTTGCGCCGCTCGTTCCAGGCGATGAGCAGGAAGGCCAGCAGGGCGAAGCCGACGGCGGCGAGCATGCCCTGGATCACCGCTTCGCGGCGCAAGTCGGCCAGTGGGGAAAGCAGGGTGAAGTGCCAGGGCGTGTCGTTGAGGGTGCGGGTCTGGGCCAGGTAGGCGATTTCTCCCTCCGCCTCGCCCTGGGGGCCGCTGGCGGCGAAGCTGATGGCTTCCAGGCCCTCGCCCAGCACCTGGCGGGTGCGTGGTTCCCATTCATTCAGCGCCCACCAGTAGTACTGCAGGCTGCGCGCCAGGCGCTCCTTGTCTTCGGCCGAAAGCGGGCGCACGGCCTTCATGCGCAGGGCCGGGTCGCTGGAAAGGATGATGATGCCGTTCTCGTCGCTGACGAAGGCTTGCAGGCGGGCCTTTTCCCAACGCTCCTGCAGGGCTTCGAGCTTTACCTTGACCACGGCGACGCCAATGATCCGGCCCTGGTAGCGCAGGCCGTGGGCCAGGTAGTAACCGGCCTCGCCGGTGGTGCTGCCAATACCGTAGAAGCGGCCGGGGCGGCCGTGTATGGCTTCCTCGAAATAGGCGCGGAAGGACAGGTCCTCGCCCAGGTAACTGTCGCTGTCGCGCCAGTTGCTGGTGGCCAGGACGCGGCCGCTGGTGTCCAGCAGGTAGATGGCGCGGGCGCCGCTTCTGCGATTCAGGCCTTCGAGGTAATCGTTGACCAGATTGCGCCGATAGGGCGTGGGGTTGAGCAGCAGGTGGCTGACGCTGGACTCCAGCTCCAGCAGGCTGGGCAGGTAGGTGTAGCGGTTGATCTCGCTTTCCACGGCGCGGGCGTGGAGCTCCAGCTGGCGCTCGCCGTTTTCCCGCAGATGACGGATGCCCGACTCCTCACTGAGGTGATAGCCGACGTAGCCGAAGCCCAGCATGCACAGGAGCAGCAGCAGGAATAGCAAGGAGTGGCGAAGCAGGCGCGGTTTCACGGTCAATGCGGGCGGTACGGCGCGGAGGCTGGCGGTAGGGCATTGCATCATAGACATCCGGGCCGTTCCAGTCGGCACCACGTGCGGGTGCCGAATGGTGGAGTGGGGCCGTAGGAGCCAGCTTGCTGGCGAAGTGCTCGGGGCCATTCGCGAGCAAGCTCGCTCCTACAGGTGCATCAGTGCTGGAGGATCTTCGCGAGGAACTGCTGGGCGCGGTCGGAGCGGGCGTTGACGTCCCCGAAGAACTCGGTTTTGGCGCAGTCTTCGACGATCTGCCCGCGATCCATGAAGATCACGCGGTCCGCGACCTTGCGGGCGAAGCCCATCTCGTGGGTCACGCACATCATGGTCATGCCTTCCTGGGCCAGCTCGACCATCACGTCGAGCACTTCGTTGACCATTTCCGGGTCCAGTGCCGAAGTGGGCTCGTCGAACAGCATTACCACCGGGTCCATGGCCAGGGCGCGGGCAATGGCGACGCGCTGCTGCTGGCCACCGGAGAGCTGGCCGGGGTGCTTGTGGGCATGGGCCTTGAGGCCGACGCGGTCGAGCAGCTTCAGGCCCTTGTCCATGGCCTCGTCCTTGCCACGGCCGAGCACTTTGGTCTGGGCGATGGTCAGGTTCTCGGTGATGGACAGGTGCGGGAACAGCTCGAAGTGCTGGAACACCATGCCGACGCGGGAGCGCAGCTTGGGCAGGTTGGTGGCCTTGTCGGCGATGGAGGTGCCGTCGACCACGATGTCGCCCTTCTGGAAGGGCTCCAGGGCGTTCACGCACTTGATCAGGGTGGATTTGCCCGAGCCGGACGGGCCGCACACCACCACGACTTCACCCTTCTTCACTTCGGTGCTGCAGTCGGTCAGCACCTGGAAGTCCCCATACCACTTGTTGACGTTCTTGATGGAAATCATACGGCTAACCTTTTCTGCAGGAGTTTGACCAGCTGGGAAGCGATGAAGCTGACGCTGAAGTACACGAGGCCAGCGAAGATGAGGAACTCATGGGGCTGGCCGATGATGTCGCCGCGGGAGCGGGCGGCGTTGAGGAAGTCCATCAGGCCCACGGTGTAAACCAGCGAGGTGTCCTGGAACAGGATGATGCTCTGCTGCAGCAGCAGCGGGGTCATCTTGCGGAAGGCCTGGGGCAGGATGATCAGTCGCATGCACTGGCCGTAGGTCATGCCCAGCGCCTGTGCCGCTCCCATCTGGCCCTTGGGGATGGCCTGGATGCCAGCGCGGACGATTTCGCAGAAGTACGCCGCCTCGAACATCATGAAGGCGACCAGGCACGAGGTGAACGCGCCTACCGGAGTGTCTTCGCCGGTGATCGCCCGCAGCAGGAAGGGCACCGCGAAGTAGAACCAGGTGATCACCAGCAGCAGCGGGATGGAGCGGAAGTAGTTGACGTACAGCCCGGCCACTTTCGACAGCATCGGGTTGTGCGACAGGCGCATGAGGGCCAGTACCGTACCCAGGGCGACGCCACCGAACACACTCAGCAGCATCAGCTTGAGGGTCATCAGCAGGCCGTCGGCCAGACCCGGCAGGGCGGGGATGATTGCGCTGAAATCCATCATTTACCCCCTACGGAGATCAGGCCGGGCACCGCCACTTTCCGTTCCACCGTGCGCATGATCAGCATCAGGCTCATGTTCAGGGTGAAGTAGATCAGGGTGGCCAGGGTGAAGGCTTCGAACAGGTTCGCGGAGAACTCGGCGGTCTGCTTGGTCTGCGCCAGCAGTTCCATCAGGCCGATCAGAGATGCCACCGAGGAGTTCTTGAAGATGTTGAGGAACTCGCTGGTGAGCGGCGGAATGATGATGCGGAAGGCCTGGGGCAGCAGCACGTAGCGGTAGATCTGCGGCAGGCGGAAGCCCATGGCGCGGGCGGCGCCGAGCTGGCCCTTGGGCAATGCCTGGATACCGGTGCGCACTTGCTCGCAAACGCGTGCGGCGGTGAACAGGCCGAGGCAGACCACCACGCTGAGATAGGCCGAGGTGGCTGGGTTGAGGTCCTGCTTGAACCAGATTTCCAGCGGCTCGGGCAAGAGGTCCGGCACCAGGAAGTACCAGAGGAACAGCTGCACCAGCAGCGGCACGTTGCGGAAGACTTCCACGTAGAAGGTAGCGATGCCGGATACCCAGCGGTTCGGTACGGTGCGCATCACGCCGAGCAAGGAGCCCAGCAGCAAGGCGATGATCCAGCCCGCCAGGGCGATGGCGATGGTCCAGCCCAGGCCGGTGACGAACCAGTCCAGGTAGATTTCGCTGCCGATCCCGGTGGACTTGAAGAACACGCCCCAGTCCCAGTTGTAATTCATCAGGGTTGTCCCCTATCAGGTCGATCTGTCTGCGGTTGAGGGCAGTAGAAGGGGGGAGGCTGAAAAGTGAGCGGCGAGTTTTCCACCGACTCTGGACAGCCCCCTCTCCCTCTGGGAGAGGGCTGGGGTGAGGGAAGCCCGACTGCGCGCGGCCTCCAACACCCTCATCCCCAACCCCTCTCCCGGAGGGAGAGGGGCGCAAGGCGTCAGATTTCTTCGGCTGACTTGTCGGTGGGGTTGGCCACGAGCTTCTTCAGCTCGTCGCTCATGGGGAAGTTCAGGTTCAGGCCCTTCGGCGGGATCGGCTGGGTGAACCACTTTTCATAGATGCCGTTGATTTCGCCAGAGGCGAAGGTGTCGGCAATGGCTTTGTCGACCACTTTCTTGAAGGGCTCGTCCCCCTTGCGAACCATGCAGCCGTAGATTTCGAAGGACTGCGGGGTGCCGGTCACGACCCAGTCATCGGGCTTCTTGGCCTTGGCCATTTCGCCGTAGAGCAGGGCGTCGTCCATCATGAAGGCCACTGCGCGGCCGGATTCCAGCATCAGGAAGGACTCGCCGTGGTCCTTGGCCGAGATGATGTTCATACCCATCTGCTTCTCGGCGTTCATGGACTTGATCAGGCGCTCGGAGGTGGTGCCGGCGGTGGTCACCACGTTCTTGCCTTTCAGGGCGTCGAATTCATTGATGCCAGCGGATTTCTTCGACAGCAGGCGGGTGCCCACTTCGAAGATGCCTACCGAGAAACCGACCTGCTTCTGGCGCTCGAGGTTGTTGGTGGTGGAGCCGCACTCCAGGTCCACGGTGCCGTTCTGCACCAGCGGGATACGGGTCTGGGAGGTCACCAGGTTGTAGCGGACCTTCAGCTCCGGCATGCCCAGTTCCTGCTTGATGGCCTCGACCACTTTCAGCTGGATGTCATGGGAGTAGCCGATGGGCTTGCCTGGCTCGGTGCCGAGGTAGGAGAAGGGAATGGAAGCGTCACGGTGACCGAGGGTAATGGTGCCGGTCTCCTTGATCTTCTTCAGGGTACCGGTCAGCTCGGCGGCAAAGGCCGGAGCACTGATCAGGGTTGCTGCGATAGCGGTGGCCAGAACCTTGGGGAGCATACGCATGAACGACAGTCCTCGATGTTGTTTGTTCTTATCGGCGCGAGTAGGAGTTCGCGTCCGTCGGGGATCTGTATTCGCAGAATGCGTGCCAGCTGTATGGTGCCTTTGATTGATAGGTAAATTATTGAAATTAAAGGATTTAATGTTGTTAGTTGGCTAACGGTAATTACGCCTTGTCCGGGGTTCCGAATATGCGCCCCGAATATCGTTCGGGTTTCCGAACGATTGAACTTGCCCCTACAGGCTGTAGTGGCGAGTTCAATCGCCAGGGTCTGCGCGGCAGTCCCGATCAATCGGCCGCCTTGGATACCTCTACCGCCCTCGGCTTGGGCGCGAACTTCGCGGCCAGGCGCATGGAGGTGGTGACCAGGCGCTGGTAGAGAGTCGGCAGCAGGCGTTGCATGCCGTCCAGGGCCCAGGCATCGGCACCGATGAGGATGCGCCGGTTGTCCTTGAGCACGCCGCGCAGGATCACCTCGGCAGCCTTGTCCGGGGTGGTGCGCAGCAGCTGATCGTTGAACTGCTGGCGGGCGCGGCTGGCTTCCTGGCCGGTGACCTTGGCCAGGCTGTCGTTCATGCGCGCGGTCTTGGCGATGTTGGTCTTGATGCCGCCTGGATGCACGCAACAGGCGGACACACCGCTGTTTTCCATGTCCAGTTCCTGGCGCAGGGACTCGGTGAATCCGCGCACGGCGAACTTGGTGGCGTTGTAGGCGCTCATGCCGGGCTGGGCGAACAGGCCGAACACGCTGGAAACGTTCACTACATGCCCCTCGCCACTGGCTTTCAGGTGCGGCAGGAAGGCCTTGGTGCCGTACACCACGCCCCAGAAGTTGATGTTCATGATCCACTCGTATTCCGAGTAGTCGCTGCCCTCCACCGTGCCGGCGTGGGCGACGCCGGCGTTGTTGAAGATCAGGTTGACGCGGCCATGGTCCAGCACCACCTGCTCGGCCCAGGCATGCACGGCGTCGCGGTCGGCGACGTCGACGCGGGTCTCGGTGACCTGAACGCCCAACTTGCGTGCCAGCGCAGCGGTTTCTGCCAAGCCGTCGGTGTTGACGTCGGCCAGCGCCAGGTGGCAGCCCTGGCGAGCCAGGGCGCAGGCGAGGGCGCGGCCGATGCCGGAACCGGCACCGGTGACAGCGGCGACTTTGTTTTCGAAGGACTTCATGCGGGCACCTCCTGGTTGGACATCTGCAGCGAGCCCTGGGCAGCGTGCGCCGGCACGCTGCGGCTGAAGTGGTAGGCCGCCGGGTCGAAATTGCGGGTCAGCAAACGGAAGCGCCAGGTGAAGCCGGGCCAGACGGTGCAGTTGCGCCCGCTTACCGGGTGCAGGTACCAGCTGATGCAGCCTCCGGCGTTCCACACGGTGTTGCCGAGGCTGCCCTGGAGCTTGCCGTTGAATTTGTCCTGCACGTCGCGCTTGACCTCCAGGCTGCGCAGGCGACGGGCGTCGAGCAGGTCGAGGGCGCCGAGCACGTAGTGGATCTGTGATTCGATCATGTAGACCATCGAGTTGTGGCCAAGCCCGGTGTTCGGGCCCATGAGGAAGAACAGGTTGGGGAAGCCGGCGGTCAGGGTGCCCTTGTAGGCCTCAGGGCCGTTCGGCCAGGTGTCCAGCAGGTCGACGCCATTGCGGCCGAAGACCACGCCACGCGGCAGCGGATCGCTGGGGGTGAAACCGGTGCCGAAGATGATGGCGTCGATCTCGCGCTCCTGACCGTCGGCGGTGACGATGCTGCTCGCGCGGATTTCGCGGATGCCGTCGGTGATCACGTCGACGTTGGGCTGGGTCAGGGCCGGGTAGTAGTCGTTGGAGATCAGCACCCGCTTGCAGCCCATGGTGTAGTCCGGGGTGACCTTGGCGCGCAGCACTGGGTCCTTGATCTTGCGCTTGATGTAGCCCTTGGCGACCAACTCGGCGAGCTTCATGACTTTCGGCGTCAGGGCGAAGCCCACTACACGGCTTTCGAGAACGGCGTAGATGGCGCCGCGCCAGAGTTTCTGCAGCAAGGGGAAACGCTTGAAACGGGAGCGCTCGCCCTCGCTGATAGCGCGGTCGGGCTTGGGCATGATCCAAGGCGCGGTGCGCTGGTAGAGGTCGAGCTGGGCGACCTGCTTCTGGATCTGTGGGACGAACTGGATGCTGGAGGCGCCGGTACCGACCACCGCGACGCGCTTGCCGGTGAGGTCATAGTCGTGATTCCACTGCTGGGAGTGGAAGCTTGCGCCCTGAAAGTTCTCCAGGCCGTTCAGGGCCGGAATCGATGGGGTGGACAGGGCGCCCATGCCGGAGACCACGAACTGCGCGCTGTAGTGGTTACCGGCGGCGTCTTCGATCTGCCATAACTCGTCCACGTCGTTCCAGGCCAGGCGGGTGATTTCGGTGTTGAGCAGGGTCTTGTCCTGCAACCGGTACTTCTCCCAGCAGCCTTCCAGGTAGGTTTTGATTTCCCCTTGCTTGGCGAACATCCGCGTCCAGTTCGGGTTCGGCTCGAAGGAGAAAGAGTAGAGGTGCGATTGCACATCGCAGCCGCAACCCGGGTAGTTGTTCACCCGCCAGGTGCCGCCGATGCCTGGCTCCTTCTCGAACATGAGGAAATCGTTCTCGCCCTTCTGCTTCAGGCGGATCGCCATGCCCAGGCCGGAGAAGCCCGAACCTATGATGGCGACCTTGCAATGGCGGTTAGCGGGGCGGGGTGAGGCTGACGCAGACATGGGCCGTGCTCCTGTTCTTATTAATTGCGGCATATACAGCTGTATACCAAAGTAGACAGATGTATACTCGCCGGCAATCCAACGCCGTCACAACCAACCTTAGGTAGGGCCAGAGATGAATTCCGTCACCGGCGACGCGCTCCAGTCGCCAGAACGTGCTACCGACGCCCCCGGCAAACGCCTGCTCATGGAGGCGGCACTGCGCCTGGGTTCCCAGAGCCGCAGCCTGGCAAATTTGGGCCTGCGGGAATTGGCGCGGGAGGCCGGCCTGAATCCCAATACCTTCTACCGCCACTTCAAGGATGTGGACGACCTTGGCCTGGCCATCATCCGCAGTATTGCCACCCAGCTGCGCCAGCCCCTGCGCGACCTGCGTCGCGAGGCGGCGGCCCGTGCCGTGCAGGGCGATGGCGGGGTGATGCCGAAACTGTTGGGCATCGACCTCGGCCGTGGCCGCCGGGTCTGTCATGAGACGGTGCAGTTGTTCTTCGATTTCGTGGACGACAATACCGAGGCTTTCGTCATCGGCGTGCGCGAACTCCACGGCGCTTCCCCGGTGCTGCGGGAAGCCTTGCGTGAGGTGATGGAAGACTTCGCCACTGATATGGCCGACGACGTCCGCGAATACAGGTTGCTGCCGGCATTGGTGGCGGAGCCTGTGGTGCGGCGTGTCTCGCGCCTGGTCAGTCGCAACCTGTTCCAGATGTCCCTGGACTACATCGGCGAACCGGAGCGCCGCGAGGCGATCCGCGCGGAGGCGGAGGAGCAGGTGCTGTTCCTGTTCACCGGTGCCAGCGTGCTGCAGGCGGTGGGGGCGGTGTAGGTGTTTTTCTGGGGTGGCGAGCTCATTCGCGAATGAATGCACCGTTAGGTTGCTTGCTGCCCTGTCCGGGTGGAAAGCCTGGGCCCCGATGAAGGGGGTGGGCGTTCTATTGGTTGGCGCGCATCCCTGCCCACCGCTTTCAGACGTCCGTCGGAAACGCCTTTCCTGCGTTTACCCGTCTCCCTGCACGAAGAAGCTCTTTTTCCAGTGTTCATTCTGAACTGGCCTGATAGCGGTTCTACGACGGCTCGCGGCAGTCTCCTGCGTTCTGTATTTACGCAGGGAAGTATCTCCGCATGCTTGACGAACTCCACCCCATCTTCGACCGCCGCCGCCACAAGCCCCGCGTTTGCAACCGTGATGCGCTGCTTGACGTGCTCGTCTTCCGGGGTAAGACGGCCAGCGTCAGTTTCCTCCCGCTACCCACACCGACGTTCTTAGCTCGCACGCGCGTGCCGCCGGCCCGGTCAGTGCGGCGCCGGCACGGGGTGATCAGTAGTTTCAATGACGAAGTGCCTACCGAACATCGCCGCGGGTACGCCGAGCTGCTCGCCAAACACCTGGGCCAGAAAGGATGTGCCCCATGAGACCCGCCAACGCCAGGCACCCCGAAATCGTCGTGCCCATCGCCCTCCAGCACACCCACGAAGCCGTCTGCAGCGCGCCCTGGTTCGTCTGCGATACCGAGTACCGGCCCTGGCCGGCCAGCTACAAGCCCCTGATCAATGGCGAGGAGGCCTTTCGTGCGGTGCACCAGGCCATCGCCAATGCCGAGCGCTCGGTCGACATCATCTGCTGGGGCTTCCAGCCTTCGATGCACTTCATCCGCGACGGCAGTGACGACCGCTGCATCGGCGTCCTGCTGGAAGAGAAGGCCCGGCAAGGCGTGCAGGTACGCATCCTGGGGTGGGAGATGCCGCTCAATGCAGCTGGGGTGGTGGGTGAAGCCAACTTGCCCGGTAAGGGCGGCCTCGCCGACCGGGCAGGGCAGACCTCCAGCGATGAGCAGTACGCCTACGACCGGCAGTGGTTCAAGCAATACGCGGTCGCCGATAACAAGGCCGCCGGCTTGGCGGATGCCCATATTCCGCTGTTCGTCAGCCGTGACTTCAGCCTGTCCGAGCGTGCGGAAATCGCCCACCAGCTCAAGCTCAAGCGCCTCGACCCGGAGCTGGCCAAACGCTCTGCCTTCACCATGCGTCACACGGTGACCCACCACCAGAAGTCCGTGCTGGTCGACTTCGAATTGCCGGAGCGGGCCATCGGCTTCGTCATGGGCCACAACATGCTTGACGAGTACTGGGACACCGACCACCACTCGGCCCTCTGCCGGCCGGATCCCAAGCGACCCGATGCGAAGACCCACGCCCCCAATCGCGGCCCTCGCGGTGCCTTGCCGCGCCAGGACATTTCCTGCCAGATCACCGGCCGGATCCTCAGGGACCTGCACCACAACTTCGCCACCGCCTGGGCCAAGGAAACCGGCGAAGACCTGTTGCGCTCACGCAACGCCGAAGAGGTGGCCGTGCAGCTGCAACCGCGCGCGGAATGCGGCACTGCACTGATGGCCCAACTGCTGCGCACCCAGGCCCAGGAACAGGGTGGGATTCGCGATATCCAGGCGGGTTACCTGAAGGCCATCAACAACGCCACCCAGTTCATCTACATCGAGAACCAGTACTTCCGTTGGCCGCCCCTGGCCGAAGCCATCAAACAGGCCGCGCAGGACCAGACCCGCGAAGGCCGCGACCCAGGGCAACACGGCAGCCTGCACCTGTTCGTGGTCACCAATGTCACGGACGAAGGCATCGGCAAAGGCACCGTCAACACCCAGCGCATGCTGGAAAGCCTCGGTCGGGCCGACACCATTCCTGTGGTCACCAAGCAGTTGCGTATCAAGAAAGCCGAAAAGGACATGCCACCCAAGCCCAGGCCCGATGGTGGCAATGACTGGCATGGCAAACAGGAGCTGGCCAAGTGGCAAGAGGCGTTGGATCGGCAGATCAAAGAGATTGAAGACGAAGACCTGATCCCCGAGCCACGCCCTGGCCTGAAGGTCCACATCTGCTCCCTGGTGGCCCCCGATTCGCCGGCCGGCAAGCCCTGGGTGCCGGTGTACATTCACTCCAAGCTGATGATCGTCAACGACGTACTCACCACCCACGGCTCGGCCAACATCAACACCCGCAGCATGCAGGTGGACAGCGA